>JAZRKC010000070.1:0-6970 GCA_045646155.1 Saccharimonas sp. (SeqCode) | reverse complement strand
TGGCTCACAGAACGACATGGCTACGATCCGACTTGATATCTATTGCATCTGGATATGGTTTACGCCGCATGAAGGGGGCATTCAAGGATAACTACGGTTCGGTTTTACATATTGAGGCAACACCTGAGCAAGTTATTGTGTCTAGTGGCGCTTATAATGAACCTCTAAAGTTAGTTTTGATTGGTGATGAAGCAGACAAATTGACTAGAGATGTTTTGGCTGCTCAAATTATGTTATTTAGCGAATGATGTTATTAAAACAATTGAACAAGTTTTTTGCTGTATGCGATAATATATATTAAGCTTCGAGATTCGAAGTCGCACTTTCTAGGAGTAGACATGAAAAAGTTCGTGATACTTGACGCTGTGCTTACGAGAGAGGCCAGCGAACGAATGGATTGGATGTTGCGCCTCTTGTACCCCGCTTATATGGATAAATCGTACTTACGTCACGATTTATTTTTAGATTTAGGCGAGAAAATATACGCCGAGCTTAATTGCAACGGCCGTATGAGTATTGGACGCGAAGATAGCCCAATCTACAATGACAACTGTAGTTTTTTTGATTTGGAAGCATATCCTAGAGGAGGCTCTAGAGAACTAATAACCCACCATCTTTTGGTATCAGAAGATACTTATGAGATTTTCACGGGTTATTTGATGGAAGATACCATTGCTTCTCGTAGCGGTCGTCTGAGTCATATTATCGTCTTGATGACGAACATTATTTCGATAATGGGTAGTACAAACAATGTACTAGTTCTGAATCATAACGATAAATCCCGTAAAAAATTTCTTTATGGGATTATGGTCGACGACAATTATGAAAAAAACAAGGAAGTTATTCGAGACACATTCGGGGACAGGTTGATTGAATGTCGTTTCTTTGTCTGCTAATCCTAAAAATCCCCAGCACCTTAATTGGTCAACTGGGGATTTTGTCTTTGTGAAATTATTTTTTATTAGTTTTTTCGGCTTCTTTGCGTAATTTGTAGGCTTTTGTAACTGGTTCTAATCCTTTTTTGATACGCTCGTTATTTGATTTTATTTGCTTCTCATCACGATAGCTGAATTTTATAGGAGTGCCAGTGTAGTTATATATTTCGCGGACTAATCGTTCGATATGACGCTTATAACTCCAGTGAATGAATTTCAAATTTGATCCATAAATCACAAACCAAGGCGGATTATTGTCTGTCTGAACGATATATCTTAGTTTTGGGTGAGTATTTTTTAGCCCAGCTGGTGGGTGTTTTTGAATAGCTTGCTGAAGTAAATCATTTAACGCGCGTGTTTTTGTACTTTGTTCACGATGGGCTTTTATATCTAACGCTAAATCAAATAGTTTTGTCACGTTTTGTCCAGTGACTGAGCTAGTGAAAATTAGAGGCGCCCACGGAACAAAATCAAACGTACCTGCAATTTTTGGAGCTATTGAATCACGTGTATAGGCGTCTTTATTCTCTAGTGAGTCCCATTTGCTGACAACTAGTACTAGACCCTTGCCTGCTTCGGCAATAATTCCAGCTAATTTTTGATCTAGAGCAACATTTAATTCATTTGCGTCCATTACCAGGAAGCAGATATCAGATTCCTCGATAGCGCTCAATGTACGCAAGACGGAAAATTTCTCAATCCCTACTTCCTGTTTGCCCTGACGCCTTATACCGGCCGTGTCTATTAATTCAATGGATTGATCATGATATTTTAATTTTATTCTATTTAAATCCCTAGTTGTGCCGGCTACATTGGCTACTATAGCTTGCTGTTTACCTGCTAGTGTATTAAATAAATTAGATTTACCTACGTTTGGACGACCTATCAAAGCAACTTTCAATGAATCATCGTTTGATTTGTCGTGAGCCTCTGGCAATATTTCTGCTAGACGATTTAATATGTCGCTAATACCGGAATTATGTTCGGCGCTCGTGCGAATAATGTCTTTTATACCTAGTCTACGAAATTCGTCATTGGGTAGTGAATTTTTTAGGTCGGATTTATTGACTATGAGTAATACAGGTTTACGACTTTTTAGCGCTTTTTTGCTGACTAGCTTGTCTTCATCTCCTGGATATTCTGTACTATCTACTACCACTAGAATAACATCTGCAGAATCGGCAGCTTCTTGAATCTGGTCTTGAATACTAGCTTCAAATTCGTCTGCAGGATCCTTTAGTCCTGCTGTGTCTACTAACCAGAATTCGCTAGTATTCTGGCTGTCGTGAGTACGACGATAAGACACTTTGCCTATTACGTTATCTCTGGTGGTACCAGCTTCGCGAGCGACTATAGCTTGTTGGGAACGAACCATACGATTAAAAAGCGAGCTTTTTCCTGCATTTGCTCGTCCTATAATTGCTACGGTAGGTAATTTATTAGCCATATTATTTTAAATTATATCATAAATATAGTGTTTTTGCGAGTTACAAATGGAATATTATTCTGGAGATATTTCTGTTATTTCTCCTTTTTTGAGACTGTCTAACGAATAAGGTCCAAACTGAATACGATGAAGCTTTTTAACATCATAGCCTAATGCAGAAAAAGTACGTCTAATTTGTCGGTTGCGCCCTTCAGACATCGTTACCTGCCATTCTTTGCGATTATCATCTCGTAGTTTTGTTAGATGAAGCCGGCTATATCCATCTTCTAGATTTATTCCGAAATCACTAATCATTTGTTGATGCAGGGGCTCTAAATCTTTATTTATTCTGACGTTATAGATTTTGGTTTTTGAAAATTTAGGGTGAGTCATTTTGTAGGCAAAATCGCCGTCATTTGTCAGCAAAAGCAAACCAGAGCTATTTGCATCTAGTCTGCCGACTGGCTTTAGATGATGGTATTTTTGAGGTATTAGGTTGTATATTGTTGGAAGTTTTCCTTGTGCTCGTCTAGATGAAACATACCCTACTGGTTTGTTTAGGGCTATATATACAATATCTCGTTTTATCGGCGAAATACTTTTATCAGCTACTGTTATAGAGTCTGACTCTGAAATCCTTGCTCCTAATTTTGCTAATACACCATTAATAGATACCATTCCGGCGTCGATTAACATATCCGCTTCTCTGCGGGAAATACCTAACTGTAACGCCAAGTATTTATTTAGACGTACGCTATCTGTATCTTGTTTCATTATTGATTTTGTATCGGTATAGATCGTATAGTTGGGTTTTGTTGCTGGTTTATTTGTGTAGCGGTATTAGTATTTTGAGGTACCGCTTGTATTTGTCGGGACTCAGTAGAAGAATCTATAATTTGCGGCTGCGGCTGGGCTGTCTGTATTTGCTGCGGCTGCGGTGATGTAGGCTGCTGAATTTGAGGAGTAACCTGCATTTGTGGTTGAACTATTTGAGTAGGCTGCAGCTGTGGCGTATTGGAGAATGTAGCTTGTTGATTTACTACATTCAATCTTGGGTCGGGCGACGACTGCATTGTCGGCTGAGGAGTATTTATCGGTATTTGATTTGTAATTTCTAGTTCCTTGTTCATTAAATCACCTAAATTATCTTTTTCTGTATTGTCTATATCGCGGAGAGGCTGAATAATTCTAGATTGCATTGATGATCTAGGCGTCTCTGTGGGGCCATTAGAAAAAGTTTGCGGAGCTTGTCGTGAAACGTTTTGTTCTGGGATAGTATTGAACTGAGTGGCGATTTGTGGAGTATTATTCTGAGCATCGGTGAGGCTATTATCGGTAGGTTGTGGCGTATTTTGTTGTGGTGTCTGTGAAGCATCATCTGCTAGGACCTCATGCACTACTCTGACTACGTCTTCTATTCCAACTTGAGATTTTACTAAATATCTGTCAGCGCCTAAAGCTACTCCGCGCTGCCTCTGATCTTCGCTAGAGAGCGCTGTCATCATAATTACACGAATATTTTTTGTTTCAGTTGTACTGCGTAATATATCCAGCATGTCAAAACCGCTTATTTTTGGCATCATGACGTCGCTCAGTATCAAATCGGGTCTTTCTTTGATGGCTACAGCCAAAGCTTCTTCGCCGTCGCCCGCCGATACTATATCGTATCCCTCTGCAAGTAGGCGAACGCCATATATTTCTCTCAAGCTTTTATCGTCTTCTACTAATAGTATCTTTGTCATATACTTCCATTATATTCATATATTTATATATTTGCCATACTGGTTATGTAAAAATCTATAGGTTTATCTCCTAGGTGGAATATTTATAGATGTATCGCGTCGATTTGAAATGAATTTATTTGGGTTTGACTCTATCTCTAGTATGGGAGTATTTTGTCTAGTGTCTGTATACTGAGATGCTGTGTTTTGTTGATATTGAGGCTGTGACATAGCTTGGGTAGGCTGTACAGGTTGCGCTGGCTGTTGATAAGTTTCACTAGCTGCTACTTGATATGTTTGAATAGGAGCTTTTTCTATTTCTTGAGTTTGTATCGGCGTTTGCGTAACTGTGCTCGAGGTTGTTTCTTGGTTGCTTGGTCTTGTGTCTGTATTTGTTAATTCCATAATTCTTTGAGCTTCTCTGCTGCTGATTCTAGGTATTTCTAAAAAGAATGTACTTCCTTTTTTATATTCGCTTTCTACCCATATGCGACCATTCATTACTTCTGATAATTTTCTGCATAGATAAAGTCCTAATCCTGTGCCGCCAATTTCTCTTGTGTCGCTATTATCAACGCGATAGAATTTTTGGAACAAATGAGGCTGGTCCTCTTTTGGTATACCTATTCCTGTATCCTTGAAGCTTATAGTGATGGTTTTATCATTTCCGTCTATATCTATAGAAATTTCGCCTTCGGATGTGTATTTAATGGCGTTTTCTATGAGATTTTGAGATATTTCACGCAAATGGTCTCTATCTACGTTTGCATAAAACATAGGATTTACTCTTTTAGCTACAGAGGCATTTTGGTTATTATCTGATGCAGTAGGTTTGAATACTATATTCAAACCCTTTTCTTTAGCTTTTGGCGCTAGCCCTTGGACCACATCTCCTATAAAAGCTGTTATATCTATGACGCTTGGAGTATTTTTGAGCCGTGCGTCATCTGCTTTACTGACATCTAATAAATCTTGAAATAATCTGCCTAAATGCTGAGCAGACTCATGAGCTTTGCTGATAAAACCCCTAGCCTTGTCGTCTATTGTTGCAGTCGCTGGATTTAGAGCTAGGCCTAAATAGCCCTCGATACTAGCAACAGGAGTTCGCATTTCGTGGCTGGCGGTACTAATAAATTCCGCTCGCTGTTTCTCGTCTGATTTTTCGGTAGTGATATCACGAAAGACGATAATTACCCCATTGTTTACTTGTTGATTTACAGGAGTTATTGACAGAGATGCTAGAAATGATTTACCTGATTGTGTAATTATACTCAAATCATCATTTATTTGTGATTTATTTGTTGTTAATGCTAAATAAATTGGATTTTTAGATTCGGTGATTTCTTCATTGGTTGAATTTTGCAGTTTTATGATTGATTTATATGATAAACCTACGGCGTCTTTTTTATCCCAGCCTAATAATTTTTCAGCCGCTGGATTGAATAGACTGATTACACCTTGATCATCTAATGTAACGACGCCATCTCCGATAGTGTTAATTACTATCTCGGACTGGCTCGACATAGCGTCTATTCTGTCTTTTATTGAATTATATGATTGATTTGGCTGAACGTTTTCGTTAAATCGAATATACCAAGCAATTACACTAGCGAGTAATGGAATTATGAGGACTAATAACAAAGCCAAAAGTTGCGGCAAATCTGCGTGCCTCGTGATAATATTGTCCATAACAACAGAGATTACTGCTATGCATGCTAGAATAATTCCTTCTGCCTTGAAATATCCAGCGATAGTTAGTGATGCAATTAATAACCCCAAAAAAGCAGAATACGTGGTAGTTGATTCTATAGACGAAACAGTTAATGTTGACAATACTAAAGTGTAGTTTATGATATTAGATTGTTTAATCCCCTCTACAGGTACCGCAAAGAAACTAATCAATAATATACCAGCAGAGATTGTAGCCATTATTCCAGGTATCAGAGATACGGTAATATTGGAATTTAGGCCATTATTTTCGGATAATTGTGACCATACAAAAAGACCACTAATACATAACATAAACAATAGCATAGCGGATGTGATGCTACGATATTTGTTTTGAATAATTTTCGTCGATGATTCGTCTTCTTTTTTAATCATAACCGTTAACTATAGTATATATTATTGTGTCAAAAAGTGACAATATAGCCGCAAGTGTAATAAAACAATAAACTGTATTATAATAATTACTATGAAACAGATTTTGAAAACTACAATATTGATGGCGGTTTTGACTGCTATATTTATGACTATTGGATCGTTGCTAGGTGGAGAAAGTGGGATGTTTGTTGCACTTGTTTTTGCAGCACTTTCCAATTTTGTTACATATTTTTTCAGCGATTCTATAATTCTAAAGATGCAAAAAGCTAAACCTTTAGATAATAAATATCCGCAAGTCACCAAAATTGTCACAGATCTAGCTTCGCGAGATGGTATACCTATGCCGAAATTGTATTATATTCCTACTAATATACCGAATGCTTTTGCTACAGGTCGCTCACCTAGTCATGCGGCAGTTGCTGTAACAGATGGAATAATGAGTGTTCTAGATGACAATGAACTAAAGGCTGTTTTGGCACATGAGCTTGGCCACGTCAAAAATCGCGACATGCTAGTATCTACAGTCGCTGCTACTATGGCGGGCGCCATAAGTTATCTGGCTCAAACGGCGCTATTTTTTGGTAGTAGTGATGAAGATTCAAACCCTATACTTGCTATATTATCGGTAATTTTTGCGCCAATTGCTGCTATGATTATACAGATGACCATTTCTCGCAGTCGCGAGTATCTAGCAGATGAACATAGTGCTCATTTATTGGGTCATGGTAGAGATTTAGAGAGTGCTTTGTTGAAATTAGAAAATTGGAAATCTCAGTCCCCAGCAA
>JAZRKC010000069.1:0-10302 GCA_045646155.1 Saccharimonas sp. (SeqCode) | reverse complement strand
GGCTTATCTGAGGAATACCGTAAGCTAGCCGCCAGACATAAAGAAGTTATCAAAGAGCTTGCTATTTCTGAACTTCCGGAAATGGTTTATAACTCAAACGCCATTGAGAATTCTACTCTTACACTTGAAGACACTGAAGATATTCTAATTCGCAATCAAATACGTACCGATCATGAAATCCGCGAGATTTACGAGGCCAAAAACCTGGCCAGCGCTATCGAATACCTAATGGATAATCCAGAGAAAGAGATTTCCGTAGAGTTAATCTTGAAATTGCATAAAACCCTACTTACAAATATTCGTGACGAGATCGCTGGTCGTTTTCGTTCCGGCAAAGAGTGGGTACGTGTTGGCACGCATATTGGCGCTAATCCAGAATTTGTAAACGGTTTTATGCATGATTTGGTTAGAGATTATAACTCCGATAACGATAAATATTTCTTGGAGAAAATTGCCTACTTCCATGCCGAGTTTGAAAATATTCACCCTTTTGGCGATGGCAATGGCCGTATCGGACGTTTACTTACAAATGAGCAACTAGACATACTTGGTTTACCGCCAATCATTATCCCGAATAAATCGAAATTTAATGAGTATTACCCTGCTCTTGATGAGTATGTGAAAACAGGTAAAATAGATAAGTTAACTGAGCTGTTTGCTAGTTTATTAATTGAAGCATTGTATCGCCGTATTACTAAGCTTACAGCCAAGAAGATTATTCCAGTTGCTGACTGGGCCAAGAATAATGGCATTAATCTCCAATCTGCAACCAATAGGGCCATTCGTGGTACTATTCCAGCGTTTAGGGTTAGGGGACATTGGATGATCGATGAGGGGCATAAGGAAGTATAAAAATGATGAAAGAATTATTTGAATACTTAAATAAAAAAGCATCATCAACTATAATTTTTGTATTTGCTGTTTTTTGGGTGATGTGTCACTTTCAAGGTTTCACTGCAATGATTTTTACAGATCAAGATTTGATATTTCAAAAATACGGATTATTAAAAAATGAATATCTACAAAAATATTTCTTTGTAAATTTTTGCGATTTATGTTTCTGGATAAGAAACGTTTTGCCATTTTTCTTAACGTGGTTTTATATATGGATAATGCCAAAAATAGTTATCAACAGAGCATATGAGAGACAAATTAATTATAAAGTTGATCGTGCAATAATCAAAGAACAAGCCCAGCAGAGACTTATAAAAGAACGGAACGAGACTACAAAAGAAGAAATCTCTTCTAAGAAGGAGCAAATTAGATTAGCAGAAGAAAACAAAAAGCTAGAAAATAGAACAGAAGAGATCTGGAATAGAGAATATAATGAATTTATTAAAATACCTAACTATGATGATATATTATCTAAATTACGGTACGTTATTTACGAACGCCAAGGGGCTATTGTGGATGGATACGGTGCTAATAATATAGCAAGTGAATATCTTATGGTTTTCGATACAAACGACCTGATAACAATAAACGGAAAAATTTGTTCGATTACCGATAAAGGTAAATTTTTCCTAACGCAATTTTATTCTAAAAAATAACAAGTATGACAGTTTCTCCTTTGCTTTTTCGTGAGGATTGAATAGTGATATTTGCTCGGCTTTGCATGGTTGTGGACTGGTGTATTGACCACCCCGAATACACTGCGAAGATTAAAGTTATACCTAAGAAAGATTATCCGGTGCTGATGCCATGCGAGTTCTGGGGTATATATACAGGCAAAGAGTTTGAACTTTTAAAGACTATTGGAGCAAATATGGCTCTAAGCCAATATAACATAAGTATTTTATATAATAATTAAAATACAATGTCAATGACACAACGCAAATTTAGTCTAATCAAAAAACCGCCCGTTAGGACGGTTTTTGCTTTATTGTTGAGTAATCCGTTGACGATACGCCACGTTATAGTTATTATCGGCTGTCTTAGCTGAAATCCAAGTAGGGTAATCGTCGCTCTTACTCAAATTATTATCATGCTGCAATGGCTGGAGATTCGATAATGTGTCATTTCCACCCTTAGAAGATGGTTTAATGTGGTCGATTTGCCAACCATATTCCGAAAGAACACCATACGATGATCTAATCATCCATGCTCCTGCAATATCTTTTCTATATTTGTCCGAATCATAACCCTGGACAGTTCGACCCTTAAGCCACACTGAGTCAATTTCAGACTCAGAGAAAGACTTGCTGTAAGACATAAAGTTTTTCCTTTTATTGCTTATCCCTCTAATTTGCATTTAATGATATAATTAAGAGAGTTCACGGTCTTAATGAACTAGAGGGGGCCTTTCGGCGTTTCTCTTTTTTAGTATTATTTCCAATACTGATTCTAGTATATTGAGGTTTTTATATTATGTCAACAATAATTAACTTTAATATTCCAAAAAATGTAAATAAATTTTAACATAATCTTAATAATAAGCTGACAATTTATATCAAAATGCTAAAAGAAATATTGACAATATTATACCTAACGTCTATAATTATAGGTAACGGAAGGTGAATTGAAATGGAAAAATACGATACAATCATTGCAAAAATACGTGATATTCGTATCGCTAAAAATTTAACACAGGAGCAAATGGCTAACACTCTTAATATTAATCGCGCGACATATATCAATATCGAGTTAGGTAAAAGAAAACTCAACGTCGATGAGCTCGACATTATTTGCGGTAAACTTGGCGTATCCGTTTCTGAACTTACGATTTCACCAGAAGACAACAAACAATCCGAGGAAAAATTAAAACAAATCTACTACTACATACTAAAAAAGCATTTCGAAAATGGCGTTCCGAAAACAAAGCTCGCAAAGCTACTCTACCTAGTAGATTTCACTAATTATTACGAAACAGGCGTATCAATGAGTGGCTCAAAGTACTACCGTCTCGATTATGGTCCCGTCGCCGAGAAGTTCTTTACCCTAACAGATAATTTATTTGAAAATGGAAAAATTATCATCCAAATTCTAGACGTAGCTCAAATGATTTCTATCTCTGCTACGAATGAAGATATTGATCCATCAGCACTAAGTGTTAACGAAAAAAAACTTATAGACAAAATTTGCGATTTCTGGAAAGACAAATGTACTGCAGAAATCGTTAATTTTACGCATTCGCAAAAGCCATGGAAAGATCGCATAGATGGCGAATACATCCCATACGAGTCTATTAAAGACGAACCAGCTAATCATATTTACGCCCCACTAGTCGCCTAGTGATATGCCATCCACAAAGTACATCTCAAAAGAAACGGAGCAACATGGCAAAACGCCACCCATTCAAGAAAGCAAAACCCGGCGAACCGATACCGGTTACTGCTCGGCAACTTGAAAGCTTTATACTTGAACATAACGGCCGATTTAATTCACGCGATTACGATAAGTTCGAGTACGCGGCATTACTTTTTAGTATATCTTTAGCGTATATATTGATAAAATACTAGTTATGAAAACATATAAATATATACTTTTAGATTGGGATGGAAATCTCGCCCAAACGCTTAATTTATGGCCGGATGCTCTTGATATTGTTTTGAATAGGTGTGGAATTAATCTACCGCGCAAGGATCTAGTTAAGGCTTGTGGAGGTGTCGCAGCGTTTCTGCATTCTCGCGCAGGATTACCTACAGAAGAGGGTCAGATGGTTCTCGAAGACGCTACGAAAATTGTTAAGGAACAGCTTCCTTCTGTGGAGCTTTATCCAGATGCTATGAGTGTTCTTTGCGACTTAAAGAAAAATGGCAAAAAATTAGCTGTCATAACATCTTCGATTCGTTCTGTTGTTGAGCCTCTCTTGGATAAATATGGAATGGGTAATCTATTTGATGCTGTAGTGTGTATTGAAGATACTGATAATAGAAAACCACACGCCGAACCTCTAATGAAAGCTCTTGAGATATTAAATGGTTCGAAAGAATTGGCGATCATGGTTGGAGATACTGAAAAAGATATACTCGCAGGGGAAAATGCAGGAATCGATTCTGTATTATTTTACCCTTCAGAGCATGAAGATTTTTATGAAATCGATAAGCTAAAACAGTATAATCCAACTTATATAATCGACGATTTCAAAGATTTAATTAGAATAGCTGGAGTTAACTAACCGTCATTCTCTTATGAAAATACACAAAATGAACTTACAACCAAAATACTTCGATTTTATGAAAGAAGGAACGAAGCGTATTGAACTTCGTCTTTATGATGAAAAACGAAGCCATATAAAGCTTGGGGATATTATTGAATTTTCTAAGTCTGAGAATGATAAATTAAAAGCTGAAGTTATTGGTCTTCTTCGCTACAGCTCCTTTGAGGACTTGCTAGAAGATTTCGATATTTCTATTCTCGCCGATGCTTCCACGACAAAGAAAGAACTACTGAGTACGCTTAGTGAATTTTATACTCTGGAAAAACAAGTTCAATACGGAGTTATCGGTATTCGCTTGAAGATACTTTAGGAATATTAAAAATACGCCTCTAAGAAGGTGTATTTTTGTCTATGAGTCAGCCGTTGAAAATATGCTCATGAGAGTGTATTAATATTCTATCGCAAGAATAGTCTCAGTAACGAATGAATTTTTTAGCTTTGTTTTAGTTTGTAATTGCATAATTATATTATAATTAAACAAGGAGTATAATATGCGAGTATTGTATGTCGAAGATGCAACGCTTCTAGCTAGTGCAGTAAAGCACAATCTTGAGAAACAAGGTATCACGACCGATTTAGCAAATGATGGTAAGGATGGATTGAACAAGGCTCTCAAAGATATCTATGATTGCGTAATTTTGGATATCATGTTGCCGAAATTATCTGGTACGGATATTTTGAGGCGAATGCGCGAAAAGAATATTCAGACGCCAGTGATTATGCTCTCGGCGCTTTCAAAAGTAGAGACCAAAATTGGTTGCTTGGACAGAGGGGCGGATGATTATTTGGCTAAACCGTTTAAAACAGCGGAACTTGTTGCTAGAATCAAGGCGCTAGTTCGTCGCCCTAAAATTGTCGATAACGATACGATTGCTTACAGTAATCTTGTTTTTGATAAAACGAATATGACACTAAATGGCGAGCAATTGACCGCCAAAGAAGCAGAAATTATTGCAGAATTTATCAAAAATCCAAATAAATTAATCAACAAGGAATATCTGCTTGCAAAAGTGTGGGGAGAAGAAAACATTTACGACGGCAATTATATAGAAACTTATATTTCTAGGCTTCGTAAACTTATGAAAAATATCAAAAGTAACGCAAAGATTGTTACGATTCGTAGTCTAGGCTATAAATTATCGGACGGTTGAGATGTTTAAAAAGCTTCGAAATAGAATAATAATTATCATTATGGCAGCTACTACGGCTATTCTTGTTGCAGCTGGTACTAGCGTGATGATATTTTCGTCGGCTATTCGTCCAGAGCCGAAACCTTTTCCGAATCCGACGTTTTTTGACGCTCCAGATTTTAAACAGTCTAATTTACCAAATAAATATTCAGACAAAGAACTGAAAGAATTTATCAAAAATGACCGCAAAGAAGGCAATATTAGGTTGCTAGTCACGTTGCTATTAGTGGGTATAGCAGTTGAAGCGGTTGTTTTTTTGATTGCTTATTATTTGTCAGAAAAAATAGTAGCACCGGTCAAAGATTCATATGACAAACAAAAAATGTTTATTGCTAATGCTTCTCATGAGCTCAAGACACCACTTGCGGTAATAGAGGCAAATATGGAAGCTATCGACGTAGATAAAGAAAATGAAATATGGAAAAATAACATAGAAACTGAGATAACGCGTGCGAATAAATTAGTTTTGGATTTGTTGCAACTTGCAAAAATGGATGCGGATAATGTTGATAAAATTCCGTGCGAAAAAATTGATTTAAATGTGGTTGTAAAAGAGCGGATTAATATTTTCAAGCTAAAATTTTCGGACAAAATTACATTCAAGAAAGAGGTTGATGATACAAACTACATTTTGCAAAAACAGGATTTTTTGCAGGTGCTAGATATTTTGTTAGATAACGCAACGAAATACGGCGATAAAAAAATAACGATTATTTTAAAGCAAAAAGAAATTGTTGTTATAAATGATGGCACTGTTATAGAAAAAGAAAATTTGAGTGAGATTTTTGATCGTTTTTATCAAACTGACAAAACCAAAGAAGGCTCGGGACTTGGTCTCGCCATTGCTAAATCTGTTTGTGAACAAAATAATTGGCAAATACATTG
This sequence comes from Saccharimonas sp. (SeqCode), assembly GCA_045646155.1. Classification (GTDB taxonomy): domain Bacteria; phylum Patescibacteriota; class Saccharimonadia; order Saccharimonadales; family Saccharimonadaceae; genus Saccharimonas. Next base: position 4,068 of record JAZRKC010000069.1, on the reverse strand, counting down.
TGAAAGCGAAAAAGGTATTACTAAATTTATCGTTCGCTTTTAAGTTTTGTTTAAGCCTGGCTAGATATTATATCCATAGATGTAACAAGAAAGGTAATAATGTTTATATTCAAAAACGCACTGATTTCTATAATCAGGAATAAAGGAAGAAATATTTTAATCGGGATTATCATTTTAGTAATTGCTTGTGCAAGTACGATTACTTTGGCAATTAATAATACCGCATCAGACCTCATAAGTTCTTATCAGAGTGCTTACGACAAGGAGCTGACAATTTCGTTTAATCGCAAAAATATGATGAAAGATTTCGATTTTAGCAAGCGCGAAAAATTGGAAGATATGAAAGGCAAATTTGACAATATTTCATCGTATACGATTTCTGATGTAGAAAAGTTTGCTGACAGCGATTATATAGAGAAATATTATTACACATACAATATTTCATTAAACGGCAACGATATAGAAAAGGCTAAAAGTGAAACGTCGGATAAAGAATCAAGTATGCCTGGTTTTCCAGGCGGTGGCGCTGGTAGAGATTTCGGTGAATCATCTCTAGACTTCACTTTAAACGGCTATAGTTCTCTTGATGCGATGAGTGAATTTATCGAGGGCTCTTATGAAATGGTAAAAATTGCAGATAATGCTTGGGATAAAGCTTTTGACGGAGAATATATTTTTATCAACGAAGAACTCGCATCTTATAACAGCCTTGAATTAAATGATGTTGTCAAACTAGAGGATGAAGCTGGTAATATATATGATTTTACAATCATTGGTATATACAAAGAAAACGAATCCGATGTCTCTAGACCAATGGATATATTCTCTAATTCAGCTAATACAATCATCACAAACGCCAGTGTTTTAACGGCGATTACTGAATCAAATAGCGACGTAAAAGGTATACTAAAACCGACGTTTATTATTCGTGATTATAGTGACAAAGATAAAATCCAGACAGAATTTTATGAAAAGGGGTTAGATGAAAATTATACGGTAGAAACTAATGAAAAGACTGCTACCGCGGGACTTTCGTCAATCAAAAATGTGCAGTCATTTGCAACTACTTTCTTGATTATTACTTTGGTTATTGGCGGTATCGTATTGTTTATTATCAACATGATCAATATTCGTGAAAGAAAGTACGAGATTGGCGTGCTTCGTACTATTGGCATTAGCAAATCTAATCTCACTATGCAATTTGTTTCTGAGCTTTTGATGGTAGGATTTGTAGCATTGATGATTGGGGCTGGTGTTGGAGCGATATTATCCAAGGGTGTCAGTAACTCTCTTTTATCAAGTGAAATAAATAGTTCCAAAGAATCATCGGAAAAAATTAGAGGTAATTTCGGAGGTTCAGACGGATTTAATCCGATGGAAGGTGACTCGATGAGAGATTTTGCCGGAAGAGGTAAGCCAAAAATTGAAGCATACGAGTCGATAGATGCAATTGTAAATATTAATGTTCTACTAGAATTACTTGGTATCGGTTTGACTCTCGTATTGATTAGTAGTCTTGCGGCGATGGTAAATATTCAGAGATTTACGCCGTTAACAATTCTAAAAGAAAGGTCATAAAAGGAGATACCGTGAAGAATAATGCAAAAATTCTACTTTCTATCAAAAACGCTAGTTATCAATATAGTGACGCTGAAGAAGGCGAATACGCACTAAAGGATGTGAGTTTTGATTTCGAAAAAGGCAAAATTTACGCAATTCGCGGTAGAAGTGGAACTGGGAAAACTACACTTTTATCACTCATCAGCGGACTAGAACGATGTACTGAAGGTGACATTGTCTTTGACGGCAAAAATTTGAGAGACATCAATCTTGATCATTATCGTAGTCGCGATATCGGAATTGTTTTTCAGAGTTATAATTTGTTACCTTTTATGACGGCAAGCGAGAATATTATTCTTTCGATGGACGCAAGCGGTCTAAAAATAGCCGACAAAAAAGCAAAAGCCTTGGAATTGATGAAAAGTGTAGGACTCAAGGAATCTTATGCGAATCGAAAAGTATTGAGGCTATCTGGTGGCGAACAACAAAGAGTGGCAATCGCGAGAAGTCTTTCGTATAATCCAAAAATGATTGTAGCAGATGAGCCTACGGGTAACCTGGATAAGCAAACGGAGGAAGAAATTCTTGAAATCTTTAAAAGTTTGGCGCATAAAGACGGAAAATGTGTCATCATAGTGACACATTCTACGAATGTTTGCGATCAAGTTGATAAAGTTTATGACCTCAAAAAAGTAAAAAAATGAGGTAATATAACCTCAAAAATAAGTCAAAATTATTTGGTGAGCGATATCTCAACCTTTACGAACCTCTCTGTAAGGCAATTGACTACATAATTTAAACCTTACGCGGCGACCGACCTATATTCTAGTCGAAAGCAGTATTATCAATAAACCGAGCGACTTTAGCTACTAGTGCTATGACAACCAACAGCATCACGAACCAATATAGGAAGTAAAGAGCGGTGTCGGTTTTTATGCTCCATCGTCATTGTATAAGCTCTATTAAGAGCTTATATTGTCAATGTTATAGTACTAATTTCTGGCAAATCTGCCACAATTGGCAGTAGAAGCTTATTCCCCAAAAACAAAAATAATTCAATTTTGGGGAATACGTGTTATAATTAAATTATTATGAAAATAATCGAACGCTCAAAATATTTAAACCAGTTAATCCCTGTCATAGGTACGCCGGAAATCAAGGTTGTTACCGGTATCCGTCGTAGTGGTAAATCTATTTTGCTAGATAATTTTCGGAAGTATTTAGAGGAAACACTTGACAAAAAAGCTAACATAATTCATATAGATTATAACCTAAAATCGACAAAGCCACTCTTGAATAGTGACGCGCTCTATGACTTTATAGAAAAATCATATGAGGATGGCAAACAAAATTTTATTCTCATCGATGAAGTACAAATGTGCCCAGATTTTGAAAAGGCGATCAACTATCTGCACGCGCTTCAAAAATATGACATCTATATCACCGGATCGAATGCTTTCCTCTTAAGTAGTGATCTCGCGACGCTATTTACCGGTCGTACCTATGCGATAGAAATGTACCCATTTTCTTTCAAGGAGTATCTTGAATATTTTGAACGTGATGATTTGGAAAACGCCTTTTCGGATTATGTTTTAGAAGGTGGTATGGCTGGATCATATATCTACAAAACCATTGAAGAGAAACGAAAATATCTTACAGAAGTTTATGACACACTAATAGTCCAAGATATAAATAATCGGTATAAGATTCGTAATGAAGCGTTGCTGAATAGTTTGAGCGATTTTATGATGGATAATATATCCAACCTCACTTCTCTACGCAATATTTCAAATATTGTAAGCCCAACAGAAAATGAAAACGAGACCAAGCACAAAACCGTAGGCAACTATATTCAATACTTAACTGAAGCATTTGCCTTCTATCGCGTCCGTCGTTACGATATTCGCGGCAAAAAATACCTCGCTTCACAAGATAAATACTATCTTGCTGATCACGCTTTCCGTTTCGCAAAACTTGGCACTAGAAACATGGACTACGGACGAATTTACGAAAACATTGTCGCGATTGAGCTTTTAAGGCGCGGCTATGATATCTACGTTGGCACACTCTATAATAAGGAAATAGATTTTGTCGCCATGAAACGAGATGAGGTGATCTATATTCAAGTTTCTGACGATATCACGAATCCTGAAACGCTAGACCGAGAAATGAGTTCACTTCTCGGAATTAAAGATGCTTACCCTAAGATGATTATAGCTAATACAAAGCACGACGAATATACGAAAGACGGAGTAAGGATTGTCGATTTAGCACGCTGGCTAGCTGAATAAATACCGCTCCAACGAGCGCACCTCTAAAACGAAAAGAGGTAACATGACAAAACGCCACATCTACAAAAACCAAAGGATGGCGGGCTGATAGAAGTTACTGCAAGGCAACTGGAGATGACAAAACTAGACGATGAACTGACGGAAATTAACGAGAAAATCGTGGATCCAAGCAAATTAAAGCTAACTGCCGAAAATTTCTTGAACCCCTTAAATTCCC
>JAZRKC010000068.1:0-2211 GCA_045646155.1 Saccharimonas sp. (SeqCode) | reverse complement strand
GACCACCACGGACGAGCACAACGGCGTGCTCCTGAAGGTTATGGCCTTCACCGCCGATATATGCCCAGACTTCCTGACCATTGGTCAAGCGGACGCGAGCGACTTTACGCAAAGCTGAGTTTGGTTTCTTTGGAGTCTTTGTTGTAACTTTTACACAAACACCTCGTTTTAGTGGCGCGTCTTGATTGTAATATCGAACCTTTAGGGCGTTATGAATACGGCCAAGCGCAGGAGATTTACTCTTCTTTCGAGCAGTTTGGCGCGGTTTACGCACTAACTGATTAATTGTAGGCATATATTCCTCTTATTTAAAATTTACTTTTAGAACGGCTTGCTAAAGGCCTTCTGTCGAACTCTAGTGCAGCAATCACTGTTCGACGTCTCTGTAAGTATGATAAATTCACACAAAATTACCAAACAAACAGAGAGAAACTCTTCCTTAAATTATATCTAACTAGCGAAGTAATGTCAATAATCATGGTTAGATATCTGAAAAATTTAATTTATAGTTTATCTAGCGCAATAGACGATGTATAATATTCTGTAATGAACCAAGATAACTTAGATAAACAAAACAGCCCAAATAACAATAATCTAAACCCGCTTAATAACCAAGCTACGCAGGTGCCGGATTTTTATAAAAACATACAAAATACAGACACTTTCGGAGCTCAATCTCCAGAGTCTTATAATACACCCGAAAAAGTGCCAAATAACAAACCAAACAAGAAATTATTTATAGTATCTTCAATCATACTAGCAATAATACTACTCGTGATAGTTGGGGCTATTTATTATTTATCACAAAAACAAAAATCATCTGAGCAATCAGCTATATACCAAAAAATAAAAATAGAACCTAACTTTTTATCAGCACAAACAACCGTTGAACACATAAATGATGGTTTTGCTGGCGAACCAAAAGCAGCACATACTATACTATTGCCCATAAAGCTTAGTTCGTATAAATTCTACACCAAAATACCAGACAATGAATATACTGCCATATCGTCAAAAACAACTTCTAACTCAAATATTGATGCCGAATACAAAAAAATCACAAAGTCACTAGAAAAAGATGGATTTTTGAATATCGAAACAAAATACTCTCTATCAAATACAAAACTAGCGCTTTTCAATAGACTAAATCAAACATACTGCCAAATATCCATTACGCCAGTAGAATCAGCAAGATCTACTTCTACAATAGAGGTTGTCTGTGCGGATACAAATACTTATGAAAAATACGCCGAACAACAGGTCTTTTTGGCGCGTGTATACACCCCGATAACTAGCTCGGGTATAGAGTATGTATTTATTGGCAAGCCTGTATCTAGGCCGGGAGGAGTAAAAGATTATTCAATTATCGAGATTTCTTCTGCTCGTATGTTAGACAATCAAAATCATGATAGCCCAAAGCAAGCAGTCTTCTATAAGAGTCCAGATGGTCTACCCCACTACGTAACAGATCGAGATTCAGATGTAATATATAAATGTGATTTCTTTAGTAAATCCGCTTATCCAGCCTTTGTTGGTGAACGTTGTAAGAAAGAAAATGGCGATATAATAAATCTTCCCGCTAAGAAAACTTACTAACCAAAATGAAATACCCTCTATCATGAGGGTATTTTATTTTGTCTATTCAACTACAGCTCGGTGCCGTCATCCATAGATATATTGTCCATATCGTCGTATGATTCATCAGAATCGAAATCGTCATACTCCTTATCCTGAACACCTGTACCTACAGGAATCTTTCGTCCGATAATCACGTTTTCTTTTAGTCCATGTAATCGGTCTGCACGTCCACTCATAGCTGCACTTATCAAGACGCGCGTAGTATCTTGGAATGATGCAGCAGACAACCAGCTATCGCTCCATATAGAAACTTTTGTAATACCTAGTAGCAACTGAGTATACTTAGCTGGCTCTTTGCCTTCTTGTATCAAACGCATATTCTTATTGACTACCGATGCCTTGGATACTATATCTCCCATGACGAACGAGCTATCGCCAGCATCCTCGATTTGAACTCTACTAAACATCTGTCGAACAATAATTTCAACGTGTTTGTCAGCAACATCCTGACCCTGAGCTGCATATATACGCAATACCTCATTGATAATATAACGCTGAGTAGCTTCCGTTCCTTTTAATCTCATCAAATCATGTAGATTTAATGAACCTATGGTAAGTCGGATCGTAGCCATG
>JAZRKC010000067.1:0-2397 GCA_045646155.1 Saccharimonas sp. (SeqCode) | reverse complement strand
ATGAAGCTCCTCACGACAATGTTGGCGTAGAGGGCGCAAAGAAACAATTAAACGATAAAAAGAACCAAGAAGCGATTGATTTCGTTGAAGAACAACTCAAGAAGCAGGAAGAGCAAAAACAAAGTATTCAAAAAATAGATAATCTAGAAAATAGCGACAGTGCTGATATTTCCAAAGACACCGTTGCTGTCGCTCCATTGCAACCTACATCCGTTTCTGCTGACGCCATAGTTTCTGAACAGCAGAATACTACTAAAACCGATAGCATACCTACTATAGTTAAGGATCCCAGAGAAGAATTAACTGACGAGACGCAGAAAATTACGCCTAGCCAGCAGGTAGATGACAATAGTAATCATACGATTTTGACACACTCTAATGATAAATATCCATCTAATACAGCTTCGTTCCAAGCGCCATTGAACGCGGTGCTTAATCAAAGCAATGAAGAGCCTGGTGTAAAAGATATATTTAGTACCGAAGCAGCTCCAACAATTCCAGTTGGTACTGTTCAACCTATAACACCTGACTTATCGTACAACAACAATACACCTGTGCAGTCTAGTGGTAATCAAGTAGTAGAACCTAATACTAATCCGCAAGTAGATAATGGTGCGTCAGTACCACCGATGTTATCGATGCCTCCAATGCCTGATTTTTCTTCACTGCCACCTATGCCGAGCGGTCTTGATTATATTCCAGCTCCTGTTCCTAATTTTGAGCAGACAAATGCCACGAGTAGTGTAAACGCGCCTGTAGAACAGATTCCTCAACAGCCTATTAATCTCCCTGATATTACGTTATCAGAACCTAATTTACCTGTTGTAAATCAGAATTCTATGTTAGATCCATCATCTCCACAAGCGCCAAATATTCCTGCACCAGTAGATCCTACTCAGTTTAGAATTCCTGGTCAACAATAGTTTAAGAGGGGCAAATGTGATATCTTTGCTACAATAGTAGTGATGGATGAAATAATTCTTATAGATAAGCCAGATAATATGACTAGTTTTGGTGTGGTCGCACGCTTGAGACGTGTGTTGAGCAAAAAAGCTGGCAAAAAAGTAAAAGTAGGTCATACTGGCACATTAGATCCGTTTGCTACAGGATTAATGATAATAGTTACGGGCAAAAAGTGTCGAGAAGCTATGACATATACTAAGTTAGATAAAGTCTATGAAGCAACTTTTGTGCTTGGCAAAAAGAGTACGACCGGTGATATTGAAGGAGAAATTACGGATTATAATCAAGCTGAAAGTAGAATCCCTACAAGAGAAGAAATAGACGAAATTGCTAAAAAATTTGTAGGTAAAATCAAACAGAAGCCTCCTGTATTTAGCGCTATAAAAATAAATGGCAAGCGAGCTTATAAGCTTGCTCGTGATGGTGTTGACATTGAAATGCCGGAGCGAGAAGTGGAGATATATTCGTTGGACGTTGTCGATTATAATTATCCTGAATTAAAAATTTGTACACATGTAAGTAGTGGTACGTATATTCGTAGTTTAGCGGTTGATATAGGGGAGGCTTTAGGTGTAGGAGCTTATTGTTCAGAGCTTAGAAGGACAAAGATAGCCGACTGGAGTGTTTCTGATGCGTATAAATTAGAATATTTTGGTATATATGATTAGATAGGAGTTGTATGGAAATAGAATTATGTATGGGAACGACGCGAGCAGTAGTAACTACTGATGGCGGATATATCATGAGTTTAGTGGATTCTAATGGATATATTTTTTATCCATTGAGAAAATTGAAAGATTTATCTGGTGTAGAAAAGAAACGAGGCGGTTGTCATGTTTGTGTACCTAATTTTGGTCCTGGCGATAGCAAGGGACTAGCGCAACATGGATATGGAAGAATCGGTGAATGGTCTATAGTCGAACAATCTGAAAATTACGTCGAAATGTCTATGAATGGAGTAGACGACTATAAAACTATGGATGCAACGCTACGTTATGAAGTGCTAGATGGTATGTTTGAGATGTCTCTGACTGTAGAGAATTTTGGCGACAGTGATTTAAAGGTTGCTCCAGGATTTCATCCATATTTTTTTGTAGGTAAAAATTCTGTTGAAATTGATGATGAGGGGTATGATAGTTTGGATGATCTTGCTCAGACTAAATTTGTTGATGGCGAAAAGCATACTCTCTTGGTAGGTGATAGAACCATAAGGTTACATTCTAGCGAGCTAACAACTTGGGCTTTGTGGACCGATCAGCTAGGCGAGTATGTATGCGTTGAGCCGACGTTTTCTGGTAATGTTTTTGCTGATGATATAACAAATGCAGATACTATAAAACCCAATGAAAAGAAAACGTACACTTGTACTATAGTTTGGTAAACTTGCTAAAAATAATAATATCTGATACAATCACAAACAAGTCGGAGGCCAAG
>JAZRKC010000066.1:0-10200 GCA_045646155.1 Saccharimonas sp. (SeqCode) | reverse complement strand
TTTACAAAAATAATCAACTCGAATACATTATATTCCTTATGCTATAATAAAATAAAATTTGATATGTTTTTATTAGAGTCAACGCTAAAAAATCTACCTGTCACAAGCATACGAACATCAGCAAAAGTATGTAATATTTCTAAGCCGATTATAGACCCTCATGATTTATCTATTATTGCTTATGAGATAAAAAATCCTATATCAAATACAAAAGACAAGATTCTCATAACCAAAGATATTCGAGAAATAACTAGCTTAGGCTTGATAATAGATTCCATCGATAAACTTTCATCTCCAGACGACAATCCAAAAATCAAAAAAATCTATGACTTACATTTTGATGTATCAAATAAATCTGTACTAGACGAAAAAGGTGAAAAGCTTGGCAAAATTATCGATTTTACTATAGAAACCACGACTTTTACCATCCAACAACTAACAGTAAAACGTCCTATACTCAAAAGCTTCAATGATACAGAATTATTAATTCATCGCACTCAAATAATAGAAATTAATGATAACTCCATCGTCGTACATAGTCGCGCCAAAGTTCCAGAACCAGAGCTACATGAGGTAGTTGGCAGTTACGTCAATCCGTTCCGCAAAACCGCAAAAAGTCATCATATACACACAGACGCATCATAATCATCCACTGCTTGGCGCACATCGTAGTAATTAAATCCTTGACTAACTAGATATTTTATCAATTTATCATCGCTCTGGTATTTTTTACGTTTTTTTGCAATTATCTTTTGTAATTCATCAGTGTCATTTCTGCTAGACTGACTAACGACATTTTCTATTATTGTTCCATCTACACCTTTGCTTATTAACTCGTTTCGTAATTTACGAAGTGACGAGCCTTTTTTGATGTTTCTAGATTCCACCCACCATCTTGCAAATTTTTCGTCGTCTATATACCCTCTTTCGAGCAGCTTATCAAAAACTCGATTCGCCACCGCTTTATCCACTCCGCGCTTTTCTTTTATTTCGCCCGTTTTATTTGATTTATATTTCCTTGATAAAGTTTTTCGATATAAATAATCCTTTATTTCTTTTGAACTATGTGGACGCAACAAACTATACTCTAATCCGCGAGTATATAATTTTCCGAATTCACTTTCGCTCTGCAGATTCGTGAGCTCTTCATTATTAATTTCACGTCCGATTTTTATATTTAAATCAACAACTTGAGAAATATCCAAACTAAACCGATACACTCCATCGATTGATATATTCACTCTGTTTGGATTTTTTATCTGTGCGGAAATCGCTGTTATTTTCATTGTCTATTTGCAGACAGATATCTTGAATATTTTACGCTTCAGGTGGATTATCTGTTGCACTACTATTCTCATTGTTGCCAAAAACTTTATCACGAACTTTTTTGTCAACTTCATTCATAACTTCAGTATGTTCGCGCAAATATTTCTTGGCAGATTCGCGACCTTGTCCAATTTTGCCACCATCATAATCAAACCAAGCGCCAGATTTGCCTATAATATTGTTTGCTACCGCCAAATCTAGTACATCGCCAGTTTTTGATATACCTTCATTGTACATAATATCAAATTCAGCCGTTTTGAACGGAGCAGAAATTTTATTCTTTACAACTTTTACTTTAGTACGATTACCTATAATATCGTCACCTTCCTTTATTTGACCAGTGCGACGAATATCCATACGGACTGAAGCATAAAATTTCAAGGCATTACCGCCAGTTGTAGTCTCTGGGTTACCAAACATCACTCCAATTTTCATACGAATCTGATTAATAAAGATAACCGTTGCTTTTGATTTGTTTATAATTCCGGTCAATTTACGTAGAGCCTGACTCATCAAACGTGCTTGCAATCCCATATGGCTGTCACCCATATCTCCGTCAATTTCCGCCTGAGGTACCAATGCAGCAACTGAGTCAACAATAATTAAATCAACAGCGTTTGAACGGACCAAAGTTTCAGCAATTTCTAATGCCTGCTCACCTGTGTCCGGCTGCGATAATAATAACTCGTCAATATTTACACCTAACTTTTGTGCATATATTGGGTCAAGTGCATGCTCCGCATCGATAAATGCAGCCGTTCCGCCCTGTTTTTGTATTTCGGCAATCGCATGCAACGTCAAAGTTGTTTTTCCCGATGATTCTGGGCCATAAATCTCTATTATTCGCCCCTTTGGATAACCGCCACCAAGTGCAATATCCAAGCTTAAACTTCCGCTCGGTAGCAATTCAACATCTACTTTCTTTGCATCACCTAACTTCATAATTGAGCCATCACCAAATTGTTTGGTAATTTGCTCCATCGCTAATCCTAATGCTTTTAGCTTTCCATCATCCGCAGTTGACTTTTCGGCCATAGTTTTTTCAGTCTTTTTTGCCATCTGTAATAATCCCCTATTATATTTATGATTATATTATAGCATTTTTGTTATAATATAAACATGAAGTATACACGCGATGGATTTACTGTCATAGAATTATTAGTTGTTATTGTATTATTAGGAATTGGCTCATGGTTATTTTTTACAGAAAGGGCACATTCTGTAGCGACAGAACGAGACAACCAAAGAAAAATCTCTATAAATGCTATGTACTATAACCTAGAAGAATACTATTATCCAAAATATAATTCTTATCCAGAAAAAATCGACAGTAAAGTATTACGCGCTATGAATCCAGATTTATTTACCGATCCAAACGGTTTCAAAATAGGTGATTCTTATTCTGATTACACATACACGCCAACTGGATGCAATACTGAAGGGATTTGCACTGGATATAAACTGCGTAGTTCAATGCAACAAGAAGATGATTTCATCAAAACAAATAGAAATAACTAATTAGTGTCTATCATTTTCTAAAGTTTCTACAGGACGGCCATTCTTAAACGCTTCAACAGCGTCGTTCAAGATTGCGACTTCATGTCGAGGATTAGCTACATATTCAAACCGATATGTTGTCTCATCTCCCTCGGTACTAAGCCTTATCGATCCGTAATTTAGCCATGTTTGCAACAATCCACTTTGCGTATAACTAGCATCCTCTATATTCATTAAACTAACGGTTTGCTGACGATGCGAAAATAGACTCATTTGAATTTCCTGAATCACACTCTCATTTGTTAGAATAAACCAATTATTTTGATAAACCCAAATTGCAATGTAGCTACCAATAGATAGCAACACTATCATCAATAACCCTATTATGACGGCTGTTGATGTTGCGGATTTAGGTAAATTCATAACTTCACTAATGTATGGAAAATTCAAAATAGCCACTAGTATTATTGTGGTTAAAATAAGCATTGCAGCAACAGTTCCCCACATACCTACGCTATGACGGCGTACTGCACTAATTACATATTCTTGCTCGCTTAAATTTATCCATGGATATTTTTTCGCCGACTCTTCGTGACGACGTTTAGTCTCTGGCGAAATTTCTACCGGAACAGGTTCAGAAGCGCGCGCAACATGCACAACCTGTGGTACTATCTGTTGCGATGAGACTTGTGGCGCAGAATATAACGGACGTCCTTCTGCATCATACGCGACTGGTTTGTTATTAGGTGTATTCTTTTGGCTTGAACCTTGTCCGTTACTCATAGTGCTATTTTAACATAGAAACCATTTTACACAACACACATCAATATCTTATTTACCCAGATGTTTTTTGGCTTTTTGCGTTATTTTTCGACCGCGTGGAGTACGTTCTATAAATCCAATTTGAATCAAATACGGTTCATAAAAATCTTCTATCGTAGTAGATTCATCACCCGTTAAAGCGGCGATTGTATTTAGACCAACTGGATTATCGCCATAATTATCATACATACTATTTAATAAATGTCTATCTGCTGGATCTAATCCTAATTCATCAATTTCCAACAGTGATAATGCTTCTGTTGTAATTTTCTCATCAATAATTCCATCTCCGTTGACATCAGCATAATCTCGTACTCGTTTCAATAGACGATTAGCAATACGTGGAGTAAGTCGTGCCCTAGTAGATAGCATCGAGGCAGCTCCTGAATGTATTTGAGTATTCAAAATTTTTGATGCTCGCTTGATAATTTCCCCTATCTCTATAGGTGTATAAAATTCTAATCTATGAATATGTCCAAAGCGATCACGCAAAGGAGCCGCTAAAGCACCCGTCCGCGTCGTTGCACCAATTACAGTAAACTTTGGTAAATCTAGACGCACACTGCGTGCCGCAGGACCTTTGCCTATGACGATATCCAACTTAAAATCTTCCATTGCACTATACAGAATCTCTTCTACTGCACGATTCAACCGATGAATTTCATCAATAAATAAAATATCTCCATCACTTAAATTCGTCAAAATACTAGCTAAATCACCTGCTCGCTCAATTGCTGGACCAGAAGTAACTCTAATATTACATCCCATTTCGTTTGCGATTACTGTAGCCATTGTAGTTTTCCCTAATCCAGGAGGGCCATATAAAAGTACGTGATCAATTGCTTCACCGCGCATTTTAGCTGCGTCAATACTTAGTTTTAGATTCTTCTTTAGACGCTCCTGACCAATGTATTCGTCAAAACTTTGCGGACGCAAAGTAATTTCAATTTGCTTCTCGTCATCATCTGCATCATGTGAACTAGTATCTACAATTCTCTCTATCGCCATATTAACCCTTTAGCGCCAGCCTCACTCGCTCGCTCGTAGTAATTTCTGTTGGTATATTTTCAAGTGCTTTAATAGCATCATTTAGCGTAAATCCTAGCGCAATCAAAGCTTCTAAAGCTTCATCATTAGCCGGCGTTTCTATTTGCTGCATACTATTCTTCGAATTCTTATCATAGACTATTGGCATACCAACTTTATCTTGCAATTTAACAACAACACCTTCTGCAGTCTTTTTACCAACTCCACTTGCTTTCTGAATAAAAGAACTATCACTATTTGCTATAGCGTTACGCACAGTTTCAGCATCACCCAAGCTTAATATTGCTAGTGCAGCCTTTGGACCAACGCCTTGAACAGTTATTAATAATTCAAAAAGTTTCTTGGAAGCTAGACTAGAAAATCCAAACAGCTCCTGGGACTGCTCGCGAATATGATGATAGGTATAAAATTTCACCTCGTCATCAAGTTTGATAGAATCATAATCAATTGTAGTAACAGATACTTCGTAGCCAACACCTTGTACATCGATTATCAAAGTATTATTAAATTTTTCCGCCACTATTCCGAAAATATGTGCAATCATATTATTTATTATACGCTTGGATTTATAGAATAGCACCCATCAGGTCTAATCTCATAATTATCTTCATCTATGTACATCACTCCGTCAACTTTATCTTTATCAATTGTTACTACCGTATGTGTACTAATATCACACGCTTTGACGCTATTATTTTCAATAGAGTTTCTCGACCGACAATTCGTTATATCAGTAGAATATCTAGTGTCGTCATATTCATCTTTCTTGATGGAAACAACATCTCCCGTGTCTAGTTCGCAAACCCGCATAGTCGGAGGGCTACAGTCTGATATATCTTTTCGCTGTGTCGTTTCATCAAAATCATCTTCATTAATTTTGATAACCTCTCCTTTATTAACGTCACAGACTTCAATCGTTACAGGCTCTGCATTACACTTTTCTATTGGCAAAGACCCCGCCAAAAATACTTCATTATATGTATTTTCACCCTTTTTATCTGCTAATCCACCATTTTCACGACAAACTGCACGTTCAACTATTCCACCGGGACGAACAAATTCAACCCTTTCTTTTCCTGCTAATATACCTGTCATTGTATTGCGCCAAATTGGACCAGCCATATCACTACCACCACTATACATAGGAGAGTTATCGTTATTTCCTACCCACACTCCAACTACATATTGTGGATTATATCCTATCGTATAAGCATCTCGATTATCATTTGTCGTACCAGTCTTTACTGCCACAGTGTGATTATTTACCGTCAAAGACGAACCAAACATTCGCGAACGCACAACATTATCACTTAAAATATCAGATATTAAATATGCTCCTTCTCTTGTAATAGCTTGTCGATTTTCATATTTAGCTTTGTAAATTTTCTTACTAAATTTATCTTCTATTGATGTTATTTTTACATATTCGAACTGACGCCCATCATTAGCAAACGCCGTATATGCATGCACCATCTGATAGAGTGGTACTTCCGCGGACCCAATCGCAAAAGACAAACCATAATTCTTGTTTTCATCAATATCAATACCTAAGTTTTTGGCAGCACGTATAGAATTGTCAATTGAATATTTTTTCATAACATGAACGCTTGGTATATTCAAAGACCAACTAAGAGACTGGCGAACAGATGCTTTGTTGCGACTAGTTTCGTTTCTGTCAGCATCTCTAGGAATATATCCTCCGCCAAAATCAATTACTTTATCATCTAAAATGGTAGCTGGCGTAATCACACCCTCTGCTAAGGCATATGCATAGTAAATAGGTTTAAATGTCGAAGCTGGCTGTCTAGGAGTAGTGACCATATTCACCTTACCCCATTTTTCATTGTCATAATCAGCACTTCCTACTAAAGCACGGATTTCGCCATTTTTTGGATCTACTACTATACCGCTAGCGTTTGATCCGCCCATATTATTTATATATTTAATATTTTTTTGAATATTGTCATTTAGCTGTTTCTGGATTGAAATATCAAGGGTTGTACGAATTTGATAGCCAGAACGCATCACACGTTCATATCCATATTTTTCACTCAATTCATTTACGACCATTTCGACAAAATGTGGTGCAATCGAATTTTGCTTAGATGGGGTTTGATTATATTTCAGTTCTTCAGCCTCAGCAGCTTCTTTTTGTTCTTCTGTTATATACCCCTCTTGAACCATCCTACCCAGTACTAAAGATTGACGCTTAATAGCATAATCACGGTTACCGCTAATCGGCGAATAAGCGCTTGGAGCGGGCAATAATCCAATCAGCATTGCGCTCTCAGCTAAATCTAAATCCTTTGGTGTTTTATCAAAATAAACTCTCGCCGCTTCTTCTATACCAAAGGCATCTTCGCCATAATAAACAGAGTTTAGGTACATTTCTAGTATCTGATCCTTGGTGTAATTTTGTTCAACAGCAATCGACATAAATAATTCTTGATATTTACGCAAATAACTGCGTTGATCAGATAGCAGCGTATTTTTAACAAGCTGCTGAGTCAATGTAGATCCTCCGCCATTTCTAGTTATTAACGCGCGACCAATTCCAGCTATACTAAATCCGCTATGTTTATAAAAATCTTTATCTTCACTAGCAATCAATGCTTTTTTAGTAAAATCCGATACATCGTCTAACTTTATGTCATTACGATGTTCAGCGCGCCCAATCGAATAAAAAGTCTCGCCATTTTTGTCCTGTAAAACGATTCCTGTATTATTACGATTCATCAAACGTTCACGATCACGAATATCATTCGCTAAAACAATATAAGTTATTAGCGGTATTGCAATCATAACTAATACAATCGGAGACGTTATAGCTAATATACGCTGCTTGATTGTCAACCCCCGAAACCACGCGACAAAACGATTATTACTGCGTCTTCTAGATTTGCGTCCTCTTAAGTCCTTTATGTTAGTATAACGACTCATACGGGCGGAGCGTGATAATTTCCTCATAAAATCATTATATCATTTACGCTTCTAGCCTCGCATCATAAGAGCGCACATAATTGCCGTAGCCAACGCATCCGCACAGTCGTCTGGTTTAGGTTTTTCTTTTAGGCCTAAATTAATACGCACCATTTCCTGAACTTGAGGCTTCTTTGCGGCACCATACCCAGTAATAGTCTGTTTTATTTCATTTGGAGTATATTCTTCTATCCGCAGTCCTGCTTTTTTGCCAGTTAACATAGCAATTCCTCGGGCATGAGCAACACTAATACCAGTTGTAATATTCTTGGTAAAAAATAGTTTCTCTATTGCCATAACATCAGGTTTTGTTTCATTTATAATTTCAGTTAAGCCATCGTAAATTTCCTCGAGCCTATCTGGAAGCGGAGTATGAGCTAATGTCCGTATAACTCCAGCGGTTACTAATTTTGGCTTATTTTTTACCACATCAATAACACCAAAACCTAAAATTCCTGTTCCCGGGTCTATGCCAATTATTCTCATAACTTAATATATATTATAGGTTATTTACGTTTACTTATAATTCTAGAGACAGCTAATCTAATATCGTCTCGCCATTCCCAAATTGCATACCCCAAAGCGCTTATAATAACAACCGAAACAATAGCCCAACCAATTATATTCTTTGAAGAAGATTTCTTATCCGCTTCCTTGATAGCAAATCCTGCGTTAGAAATAGTATTATCTTTTATCTTTCGACAGCGATTGGTCTCTGGATTTCGCTCGTAGCCTTCTTTACAAGGTTGTAGTGTACTACTAGTAGTAGCAATTTTTCGGCAACGATTAGTTTCTGGGTTTCGCTCATACCCAGGGTTACAAGGAGCTAAAGTCTTTGACGAACTGCTAGTAGAAGTTTTTGTCGCAGTCGTAGTAGTAGCTGTTTGTATTTTTCGGCAACGATTAGTTTCTGGATTTCGCTCGTATCCGGGGCTACAAGGCTTCAGACTAGACGATTCCGTAGAAGTGCTACCACTCCCCATTCCATATTCAATTTCTACATATTGTAGGTTTTCTCCCTGAAAAGATGGTTGGTTAGTCATCTCCCATCCATCATCAAATCTAGCCCACGATTTATCCTCTTTTAAATCAAAAACATAAGGAGGTACTACGCTTAGTTCTTGATTATTCTTCGCTAATAATATATATTCATGTCCTTTAATTAAATCAATACTATGGTCATCTACAAATATAACCGAATATTGATAGCTGGGTAATATTTTAGACTGACTATGTGATATTAATTTACCATTATCGAGTATCATAAGTTCAGCTAAATCTACATCACGATTACTATTATTATAAAATTCCACGAATTCTCGATCATCTTTTTTGCCAATTTCATTTATATAAATATCTGGCACATCGTAATTTACCACACACTCGCCACGTAAATTAAATACACCACCAATACATACTGTAGATACAGAACTCAATAATGACTCAACTGTAGGATACTCTGTATATCCAGCTTCGACTGGTCCAGTATAATCACCTTTTGATAATTTATAAATACTTCCGTTTAATGGGATTATTTGTTTATTTACAAGAGATTTATAAATCCTCTGGATTACACTGTCTCCATAAATTATTTCTACGCTGTCTATTACACTTCCTTGACAAACATAATTCTGGCTTTTAACCAAATTAGTACCAGGCCTATAATTATTGCCATATAAACCATGTTCTGTAATAACCTGCCCAGATGCCATAGCTGGCTCACCTTTTTCGTGAATACCCACATATTCCTCATTACCATCCACGCAGACAAATTGAATTCCAAAGTTCTTTGATGCTGCAATATCACGACGAATGTCTATATCAAAGAAAGCCGACTGCCCATCATGAGAAATATAGAAATTATTAACTATAGCATTTGACCCAGTAGTGTCAATGTCTCGATATTCTACTAATGACACATCTCCATCTAAATCTTCAGCATAAGTACCATCATTCGCCAAAGCCAAAGATGAAGTACCAATCGCAATCAATATACTTACGAATAAACCACAGTAAAGTTTTCGTATATATTCCATACTATACAATAGTTAACCATAAAAATTATCAATTATCAATAACTTGCGATTATATCGTATAGAAAAATGAACACTAACCCAACAATAAAATCTATTACTCTATATCAACAACAATGTCAGCATTGACATGTACAGATTGAACATCATCTACACTATCAATTGCGTCATACATTTTTGTAATCTTGCGCGCGGTTTCTTCGTCGTCTATCGTAACATCATTATTAGCAATGTATTGCAACTCCGCATCAATAACTTTCAGTCCAGCGTCAACTATAGCGCTACGAACTTTTGCTAAATCCTTCATGTTTGTGTAGACTATAATTTCACCATCAGACTCACTAGCATCTTCTGCGCCAGCATCAAGCACAGCCAAAAGAGCGTCTTCACCAGAAGCTTCAATACGAATTACGCCCTTGCGAGTAAATTGAAACATCACACTACCAGCATCAGCCATAGTGCCTCCATTTTTTGTTACCGCAGTACGAACTTCTGG
>JAZRKC010000065.1:0-2340 GCA_045646155.1 Saccharimonas sp. (SeqCode) | reverse complement strand
AAAATATTGACCAGCATTTAAAACGTCTTCTGGTGTATCTTCGTCTTCTAGTTCATCTATAGCTGGCTCAAAATCTTGGTCCAAATCGTCCAAATTTAAATCTTTTTCTGGATCTATATTATCGTCTGCCACGTGCTATCTCCTTTATTAAGTTATTTAGCTCTATTCTTAGTTTATCTGCTAAAACATCATTTCCGTCATCCTCAGCTTGACGAAGTTGCTCTGTTAGGCTTATCTGATTTTGTTTCTTGTATTCGTTTTCTATTTGCCTAATCATACGCGTAGCTTCCGCTTGTCTATCTTTTTGACTCCAATTAGCATATCGCGTATCGGCTTGCAATAGAATTATTTTTACATAAGTATCTATATTTTGCAATACGCTAGGAGTGTCTTTTATGTTTTTATCGGTATTATTCGACAAATATTTGGCTAGTTCTATCCTTTTTTGTTCATGAAATATAGATGGATTGACTTTTTCGAGTAATTTACGAGATTGATTATCTATGATAGAAATTGCTAAAAGGTTATCTTCTATTAAGTGAATGTTATTTTTTGGCACTTTTTTGGTTGCTTTAGGATTTATTTGTTTTAGCTCCTTTGTTTTTACTGGATTTTTGGCTGTTTTTTCTTGAATAGATTTGAGTGATGAACCTGTCATATCAGCGATTTTTTTCTCGTAATGCTCGCGTTCTACCGGGTCTGATAATAATTTCACTATATTTAAACCGGCCGTGGTAAAAGTTCTTTTCCCTATTGCTGACGAAATATCTACGCGTGTCATATACTGTGATAATATCCAGTCAATAGCTGGCACTGCATCATCGATAGCTTGTTGCCATTTGCGCGGATCGGATTGAATGAGTTCGTCTGGGTCTTTAAAACCGGATGGTAAACTAACAATTGTTAGATCTAGTCCAATTTCTGATGCAATTGCTATTGCGCGTTCTGTCGCTGCAATTCCAGCTTTGTCGCCGTCGTAAGCTAATCGTACATCGCCAGTTAAGCGTTTTATTGCGCGTAAATGACCTTCTGTCATTGCCGTCCCTGCGGTAGCTACTACCTGCTTGATATTAACTTGGTGACTACTGACGACATCTAAATTCCCCTCAACCATCACGATGTAATCTTCTTTACGGACAGACTCCTTGGCTTGGCTCAATGCGAAAATATGTCTACTTTTGTCATACAAGATTGTTTGCGGCGTGTTTAGATATTTTGGCGCATTTGGGATGTCTTCGATAATTCTTCCAGTAAATCCGATTACTTGACCGGTAGAATCCATTAATGGAATCATTATTCTTCCACGAAACATGTCGCCACCGAATCTGTTTACTAAACCTGCGTCATTTAACTCTTTTTTGGTAAATCCTTTTTTTATTAGAGCATTCACTAGAGCATTTCCTGCGTTTGGCGCATATCCTATTTGGAAATCTCGTACAACTGTTTTGTTCAACTTGCGTTTACCAAAAACATATTCCATAGCGTGTTTATTGCTTAATAAGCACTTTTGGTAGTAATTAGCGGCTAGACGATGCGCTTCTAGTGCTCTTTTTTTGCGAATTGCTAATTGTTTTGATTTTGATGATTCGTACAACTCCAGCTCTACGCCAGCTTTGCGTGCTAAATGTTCAAGTGCTTGCCTGAAATCCATCCCCTCTACTTCCATGATGAACGAAAATATATCGCCGCCTTTGTTGGAACTGAAATCGTGCCAAATATTTTTGTCTGGGCTAACGAAAAAACTAGGCGTTCGTTCATCCGTAAATGGACTGAGTCCTTTGAAATTTCGGCCTGCTCGTTTGAGTTGGACGTATTCTCCGATGACGTCTTCTATATTTAGTCGAGCGCGCACTTCTTCTTTTGCATCTTGCATAGTTTAATTATATCACTCTTTACCTCTGTTGTAGCTTGTGGTTAAATAGTAATATATGAATCCTCAAAATCCATATCGATCGCCAAATCAAAATCCTCAGAATACTAACTTAGATTCGCCTGCGCAACAGCAAAGTGTAGGTATACCTCAATTGCAAACACAACAACAGGTTCAGCCTCAATCTCATCCGCAACAACCGCAACCGTTGCAACAATTACCGCGCCCGCTAGATGGTCAGCAAGTATCTAATTCATACGATGCTTCATATCAACAGTATGTTAATTCTCTGCAAGATGTGGCGCCTGTATCACAATCAGTAACGACAGATAACAATCAGCCTGAGTATTCAATTGACTATTTAAATAAAATATCTCCAAATCAAAATAAATCCGAAAACAAGTTATTAGTATTAGGTAGTGTTTTTGTTACATTACTTGTTGTTATAGCGGCGGTTATTGGCTTTGCAT
>JAZRKC010000064.1:0-19402 GCA_045646155.1 Saccharimonas sp. (SeqCode) | reverse complement strand
TAGATATCCAAAATATAGTAGACTATTGTTTTAGCACTTAACACTTGTATTATGTTTATTTTTTTAGTATTATATACGCAATGTGGCTCTTTAGCTCAGTTGGTAGAGCAGAGGCCTGAAGTGCCTTGTGTCACAAGTTCGAGTCTAGTAGGAGCCACCATTTCTAAGTTAAGTAAAATGCCTCGAACTTTACGTTCGGGGGCTTTGTTTTGTTGGAAGTTTGTACTGCCTTGACTATTTATCGAATGCTGTCGTCTAAGATCAAGATTGGCTTGCGCTAAGGCGACGAGTGTACTTCGATATGGCGGTTGCATGCATGTTCATGATAGTTCCAGCTTTTGCAGCGCCATCATAGCCGCTACTGTAGATTTCGCAGCTTTCCACTTCTTCTCCCGGGTTGCCGTCTGCGCCGGCTTTGCAGACTATTACTTTCCAGCTGCCGTCATGACAGCATAGAGTATATATTTTAAAGTGAGTCTGGTCGTCGCAATCAATAATTTCCGTCACGAGCTGCGGAGGAAGCAACTTTTCTTCCATGTTTTCTCCTTTCGAGAGAAACGATCGGTATGTAGGCTATTTTTAGCCCACATATGTAAACTATAAAGTATGTGTAAAAATAGTCAAGATTTGACTTTAGTGTTGTTGTGACTCATACTCGTCCTATCACAACCATATAGAAGGAGGTACTATGAGCAGAGCACTTGTTTTGATCGATTTCATCAATGAAATCGCTCACCCGAACGGCAAGCTTGCAGCAAAGGGTTACTCGACGTTCGTTGAGCAGCATGACGTCGTGAGCAAGGTAAATGAGCTGATTGGAAAGTTCCGCGCCAGCCAGGATCCCATCGTTCACGTGACCTTGGCTTTTCAGAGTAACTATTCTGACCAGCCAAAGGCATCGCCCATCTTCGGCAAGGCCGAGGACTTCGGGATCTTGCAGCGTGACACTTGGTCGACTCAGATCATTGACTCGATCGATGTCGACAAGCAGCATGACGTCGTTGTTGTTAAGAATCGCGTAAGCGCATTCTGTAACACCGGACTGTCTGCAACCTTACGTAATCTTGGTGTTACGGATGTCTTCCTTGCAGGTATCGCAACAGATCTTGCAGTTGACTCTGCGGCAAGGTCTGCTCACGACGACGACTTCAATGTCTTTGTTGTGAAAGATGCGTGTGCGGCTGCGACTACTGAAGACCACGAGGGTAGCCTTGTGACTTTGGCGAAGCTTGCTCGATTGGTTGATACTGCAGACGTGCAGTAGTACGTCTATCTATCTCCCTCGCTCCAGAGAGTACTCCCTGGAGCGAGGCAATCAATGAAATTATTTTGAAGCCGTTGCAGCTTCTTTTTTAAACTATTTTAGTTTTTTGAGAGCGACTTTTTTAATTGTTGCGCTATTTCATCTTTTTCATCCGCTAGTTCAATATCTAAATATTGAACTGCAAGGTTAAAAATGCGACTTTCTATGGAGTTGTCGTCTGATAATTTTTCCTCAAGTTTCTCGTCTATGGAAAAATCTCTAATAATCTCACGGCTTAACGAATCAAAGTTGTCTGTAGGTGTCGCGATAAATTCTTTTCTTTTCATGACGGTCATTTATTCCTTTTAAACCATATCGTATAGTAAGTGAGCTAGTTTTACGTCATAGCTCGGGACGAGTTGAGACGGCTATTTGTATCCGTGGTGCTCCGTCTCGTTGCCGTATTGATCGATGGAGATATGCTTGTGTTTGCCGCTTATCTTGTCGATAATAAGGAAGTCGGTACGAGGTTCGTTGTCATCCTTGCGGCTATAGTCTCCACTGACCATGACTTTGACATTGTCATTGTTGTCTTGTATATCCCAGCCCATATTTATCTCCTCGTGGGTTGCGGACGGACTGTAACTTGTTGTTTCACAACAAAGGATAGATATGGTTTCTATCCAGATAAAGTATACCATAAACTGTCTGATAACAATATATGTTAGAAACATACCTGTCGATTATTTACACAAAAGTATAATATAGATATATGAGTTTATCTACTAACAGTATCTTATTTGCAACCAAGAACCCTGGAAAGCTAAAAGAATTTAAGGAAACATTCAATAAGTTCAATAACAGCTATACAGTGTTATCGTTAGATGATTTGGGATATGAGATATCTGACTGCGAAGAGACTGGCTCGACGTTTTTTGAGAATGCCGTAATTAAGGCAAAGAACGTACAGTCTCAATTGAAGCCGATGCATAAGTCTCTGATAGTTATAGCAGATGATTCCGGCATGGTCATAGATGCATTGAATGGAGAGCCGGGTGTTCATACTCGACGTTGTAATGGGTCAGTGATGACCGATGAGGAAATCATAGAATATTGCCTTACGAAACTACGAGGTACTCTAGACAGGAAGGCATCCTATGTCACTAATTTTGTCATTTTATATCCTGATGGTGTAATAAAATCTGTATTAGGTAGAAATGACGGTGTGATTTTAGAAAAAGCTAGAGAAGGTTCGATATTGAAGGGTATGCCTTTTCGTGCGTTATTTTATATCCCATCTTTAGGCGCAATGTTTCACGAAGTGCGAGAGATGAAAGAGAAAGATAGACGCGGTTATAGTTTGGGCTATGAAGAAGCTATAAAAGAGATAGTAGATAGTTTGGCGTGATCAAATAATTATGTGGAATATTATTTGCTAATATAAAAAATTCCAGCAAAAAATGCTGAAATTCCTTGTATGGTAGGCTGGGCAAATTCGAGGTGGAACACAATCCGTCGGGAACTAATAGAAATGAATAGGATAGTACTTTTCGCTAGAGAACAAAATCTGGAAGTTATTAAGCAACTAATACAAAAAATCGCCCCGAAAGGCGACTTAAATATGCATCTGGTAGCATTGGCTGGGATTGAACCAGCGACCTTAGGCTTATGAGTCCTACGCTCTAACCAACTGAGCTACAATGCCACAATTTAACTTCTAAATTATAACAAATATAATTAATTTTTGCTAGTATAATATAAATACGTATGAAATATTTAGCGGCAGTCAGCGGAGGTGTAGATAGTGTAGTTTTGTTAGATATGCTAATAAAAGCCGGTCATGATGTGATTGTAGCTCATGTCGAACATGGCATACGAGGGGAAGAATCTCGTGCAGATGCTCGATTTGTAAATGGTCTTGCAAATAAATATGGTGTGAAGTTTGTTTCTAAATCGTTAGAGCTAGGAAAGGGGGCTAGTGAGGAACTTGCTCGTGAAAAGCGTTATGAGTTTTTGTTTGATGAAGCGAAAAAAAATAATGCAAAATTAGTTACAGCTCATCACGCTGATGATGTTGTTGAAACTGTGATTTTGAATCTACAACGTGGTACGGGTTGGCGTGGTTTAGCTGTATTGGCTCGTAAAGATATAGAACGTCCACTTTTGAACTATTCTAAGTCTGAAATTTATAAATATGCTATAGAAAATAAATTAGAGTGGGTAGAAGATGAAACGAATTGCACAGATAAATATCATCGAAATCGAATTAGACATTTAATACCAAGCGAGTTTGCGGCGCGAAGTAAGATTGTAGAGCTGCGCAACAATCAAGTCAAACTGCGAAATATCATAGAAAATGAAGCGCTGAAATTGCTAAAGGGAAATAATCAGAGTTTGAGATATTTTTTATCAAACATCGATGCCGAAATTGCTAGGGAAATTTTAGGGATTTTTATTTATAATCAATGCGGAGTATATCTTCAGCGACCGCAATTGTCGCGAGGCATTTTGGCGATTAAGACAGCAAAAAATGATACTGTTTTCGAAATTGGCGATGGCGTGAAATTAGTATTTACTCCTCGAAATTTCTTTGTTCAATTGGTATAATATAAATTATATCTGTCTACTGACGGTTTGCAGGAAAGGAATGATTTTTATGGCGAAAAAACCGAAATTACCAAAATCTGGCAAGGGGAATCGTTCAAATAATATACGTTTAGGTATTTTTTGGGCGTTAGTTATATTTGGAACTTTGGCGATGTGGGCAATCGTATCACCACATCAAGCTCTAAAAGAAGTGCCTATTTCAGAGGTGATACGTGATGCGAATGCCGGTAAACTAGAAGCAATAAAGGGTCAGGGCGATGATTTGATCATCGTAGAAAAAGGCAAAAAAGATCCAACAAAGCGTTCGTATATCCGAGGTGGCTCTAGCACTCTTTTGAAAGAGAATCTGCTAAACGAAAAAGGCAAGAGTGTAGTATCTGATCAAGCTCCTTCGCAAACCGGTGATTTTGTGATGAGTATGCTATCTATATTTTTGCCTACATTGTTGATTATAGGGGCATTTATATTCATGATGCGTCATGCTCAGGGTCAGAATAATCAAGCTATGAGTTTTGGCAAGTCGAAAGCGAAATTATATGGTCTAGACAAAGAACGTGTAGTATTTGATGATATAGCAGGAAACGACAGCGCAAAACAAGACTTAGAAGAAGTTGTTGACTTTCTTAAACATCCAAAGAAATACGAAACTTTAGGTGCAAAGATACCAAAGGGTGTTTTGCTTGTAGGTAATCCCGGTACAGGAAAAACTATGTTAGCACGTGCAGTCGCTGGCGAGGCTGAAGTTCCGTTTTTCTCAATTTCCGGTTCTGAATTTGTAGAGATGTTTGTAGGTGTTGGTGCGTCACGTGTACGTGATTTATTCCAAAAAGCAAAAAAGAATGCTCCAGCAATTATATTTATAGACGAAATTGATGCAGTTGGTCGTAAGCGCGGTAGTGGTATGGGTGGTGGCCATGATGAACGTGAACAGACCCTGAACCAGATACTAGTCGAGATGGATGGCTTTGAAAAAGATACAAATGTTATCGTGCTAGCGGCAACAAACCGAGCTGATGTGTTGGACCCGGCGTTATTGCGACCTGGTCGATTTGACAGACGTACTAATATTATGTTGCCAGAACGCAAAGATCGTGAAGCAATCCTAAAAGTTCACTTCAAGAACAAGCCAGTCGAGGATGACGTTGACTTAGATAAACTTGCAGCTAAAACTGCAGGCTCTAGCGGCGCTGATTTGGCAAATATTGCTAATGAGGCGGCTATTGTGGCAGCACGTCGTAATGCCAAGAGAATTAGTAATGATGATTTGACTGAGGCTTTCGAAAAGGTAGCTATTGGGCCAGAGCGAAAAGCAAAAGTTATGAGTGATAAGGAACGAGAACTAACTGCGTACCATGAGGCTGGTCATGCGATTGTAGGGCATGTTCTACCGGATAGTGATCCAGTTCACAAGATTACTATTATTCCTCGTGGTGGCACCGGTGGCGTAACATGGTTCTTGCCGCCAGAAGACAAGAGTTATACAAATGTTTATGAGTTCAAAGATATCTTGGCTCGTGCAATGGGTGGTCGAATAGCTGAAAAGTTGATTTACGGAGCAGATGGTATAACTACTGGTGCTGGTTCTGATTTGAGGCATGCTACAGAAATTGCTCGAGATATGGTGATCGAGCAAGGTATGGGAACAAAGTTGCGAGACCAGGTATTTCATGAAGACAACGGCGGTATGGTATTTGACAAAATCACACACGAACGTCCATATAGTGAGGCGACCGCTCAAGAGATTGACCGTGAGGTTGAGGCTCTAATAAAAGAAGCTACAAATCGCGCTGAAGTAGTGTTATCAAAGAACCGCGATGTTTTAGAGGCGCTAAAAGATGCATTGCTAAAGAATGAAACCCTCGAAGAAGATGACGCTTCCGAGATTATGAAAGATGCAAAACTTCCAGCGGAGGCAAAACTTCATTAGGAACTGATTGGTAGATGGCAGCAAGAAATAGAGTACGTTCAGTAGTAGCGCTAGCTAATAGTAAATTATCTGTACAGTGGGCAGCGTTACTTCTGTCTGGCTCAACAATGCTGTCTAGCCTATTGGGTATTTACCGAGACAGGTTGCTAAACGGGCTTTATTTAAAGAGTTATCCGGTTGGAATTGATGCATACACTGCGGCATTTACGATACCAGATTTCATGTTCTTTATATTAGTATCTGGCGCATTGAGCGTATCATTTATACCTGTTTTTAATCAGCGATTAGCAACGGGAAATAAAAAATCGGCTTGGGAATTGAGCTCTAGTTTGGTGAATTTTTTAGCTCTTTTGACGCTAGTTGCTAGTATACTTATTATAATTTTCGCCGATCCGCTCGTGCGTTTTGTTGTAGGACCTGGATTAGATGAGCAGGGTAGAAGTCTTGCTATTAGTATGATGAGAATTATAGCAGTAAATCCGTTTTTGTTTGCTGTGGCGACTGTTATTTCTAGTATGCAGCAAGCACTTGGGCGGTTTACTTTTTTGGCACTTGCCCCAACTATTTATAACGTTGGTATTATAATCGGTGCAAAATTTTTCACTGGCGGGATTGTAATATTTGGATGTAGGATATTCGAGGGAGGCATCATGGGTGTAGCGTTAGGTGTGGTGCTAGGTGCAATTATGCAGTTATTAGTTAGCTCAATTGGACTATTGGGTATGGGATTTGACTATCAATTCAAGATAAATTGGCGCAATAAGGGATTTCGTAAAGTATTGCGATTGTTACCTGCGCGTTCTCTTGATCAGGGAATAGATTATTTCAATGGAATAGTAGAAATAAACCTAGCGTCTCATATGGGAGAGGGGGTTATACGTGCTTATCAACAGGCTCTGTCTCTTTCTATGATGCCGATAAATTTAGTCGGAGTTGCAATTAGTAACGCGGCCTTTCCTCGTATGACGGAGAGGTTAGCAGAAGGAAAGACGGAGATATTCAAAAAAGAGTTACGCACAGTTATACGCTGGATTGTTTGGTTAGCGATGCCTATCGCGACAATAACATATTTCACACGTGGGTATGTCGTGTCGTTTATTAGCGATGGAGGACATGAATTAATAGCAATTATATTAGGTGCACTGGTGATATCTATATTATTTAGGACGGTTTATCATATATCGGCGAGAACTTTTTATGCTCAGCAAGACACCAAGACGCCATTGTACATTTCGATTATTACAATTACATTGAATATAATTTTGGCGATTATATTCTCAAAAGTATTCAACTGGGGTGTGATAGGTTTAGCCGTTGCTCAATCTACTGTTTCTGTATTTGAAGTCGTCGTGTTGTTCGTTATATTAAATAGACGCACACCAGGTATATTCAATACCGAGCTAGCT
The DNA here is from genome assembly GCA_045646155.1 of Saccharimonas sp. (SeqCode). Taxonomy (GTDB): domain Bacteria; phylum Patescibacteriota; class Saccharimonadia; order Saccharimonadales; family Saccharimonadaceae; genus Saccharimonas. Next base: position 12,219 of record JAZRKC010000064.1, on the reverse strand, counting down.
AGCGCTATTAGTAAAATGGTGATAGCAAGCGCTATCATGGCTATTGTAACGTATATCATGGTAAAGATGTTGCCGTTCCGTTCAATAGATAGAGGATTTTTGATGGTATTTCCTAAATTTACGATAATAACTTTGGTTAGCTTTGTATTTTATGTTATAATTTCTCGATTTTTGAAACTAGAAGAGAGCGAGCCTGTGATTTCAAAAATTAGAGCTCTTCTATTTGGGAGCACAAAAAAATGAGTTTAGACAAAATTCGTAATTTTTGCATAATTGCACACATAGACCATGGTAAATCTACGCTTGCCGATAGAATGATGGAAATGACTGGCACTGTTGAAAAGCGCGATATGAAACAGCAGTTATTGGACAGTATGGAACTGGAGAGAGAAAAAGGTATAACTATAAAGCTCAAGCCGGTGCGAATGCGATATCGCGAATATAATTTGAATCTAATCGATACTCCCGGTCATGTTGATTTTAGTTATGAGGTATCTCGAAGCTTACAGGCCTGCGAGGGCGCTATTTTGGTAGTAGACGCTAGCCAAGGCATACAAGCTCAGACACTCGCAAATGTTTATCTGGCGATAGAACAAGATTTGAAGATAATACCAGTATTAAATAAGGTAGATTTACCTGCTGCTGATATACCAAAAGTGTCAAAAGAAGTAATAAACCTACTCGGCTGCGATGAAAATGAAATTATCAAAATAAGCGCAAAAACTGGAGAGAATGTTGAGCAAGTATTAGAAGCTATAGTCGAGCGCATTCCTGCGCCATGTGGTAAAAAAGACAACAAAACAAGAGCGTTGATATTCGATAGTTATTATGATGATTATCGGGGTGTAGTTTTGTATGTTCGTGTCGTTGATGGTCAAATCAAGAAAGGTAAAGATATAAAAATGCTTGCCACTGACGCCAATGGTATAGCACTCGAAGTTGGTCATTTGTCTCCAAAAATGATACCAGATCCACTTTTGGATACTGGGGAAATTGGATATATTGTTACTAACCTAAAAACGACACGTGATGCTAAAGTAGGTGATACAGTAACACTAAAGGAATATTTCTCATGATAGTCGAACCTTTGCCGGGATATAAAGAGATTAAACCGTTTGTTTATGCTGGATTTTTCCCTGTTTCAAATGAAGATTATGAAGCACTCAAAGAGGCTGTAGAGAAGCTTAGTTTAAGTGATAGCGCGTTGCATTTTGAGCCAGAAAATTCTCCTGTTTTGGGTTTTGGAGTGAGGATTGGTTTTCTAGGTTTACTACATATGGATATTATCCGCGAAAGGCTTGAGCGTGAATATAAACTAGATCTAGTGGTGACAAATCCTAGTACCGATTATCAGGTTACTTTGACTACAGATGAAGAAATCGACATAAAAACAGCAAGTGATTTACCTGATGTAACGAAAATCAAGGAAATTCGCGAACCATGGGTTAACGGCGAGATTATAGTTCCGAAAGAATATATAGGACCGGTCATTCAATTAATAGTTTCAAAACGCGGTAGGCAAAAAAATCTAAGTTATATAGACGAAAGGGCTTTGATTAGTTTCGAAGCTCCGTTGGCAAACTTATTGACTGATTTTTATGATCAAATGAAGAGTGTGACTAGCGGATATGGTAGCTTTAATTACGATTTGGCTGGATATCGTCCAGAAGATTTGGTGCGAGTTGATTTCTATATAGCTGGAGAAATGGTAGATGCTCTCAGTATAATGTGTCATCGTTCTGAATCTATGAAAATAGGACGAGAAATAACCAAGAAATTAAAAGAAGTTGTGCCTCGTCAGAGTTTTGAAGTCAGTATTCAGGCAGCTATTAATACTAGATTTATCGCTCGTGAAAATATTGGTGCATACAGAAAAGATGTGACAGGATATCTATATGGCGGTGATGTTAGTCGCAAGAAAAAGCTTTTAGCTAAACAGGCGCGAGGCAAGAAGCGTATGAAGAGATTCGGCAAGGTAGATATACCTTCAGAGGCATTTACAGTGATGCTAAAAAGAGATTAAATAATTGACATCGGTGCTATAATATGGCTATGGAAGGCTTCGACGAATTATTATCTAATTATCATCCAAGTAAACAGACTGTTGAATTACTCCAAGAAACACCAGTTGTTCTTTTGGTGGGTATTAGTGGCGCAGGAAAAGGAACTATAAAAGCAGAATTAGAAAAAAGTGATAAGTTTTATAATTTTGTTTCACATACTACTCGAGCGCCACGAAAAAATGGCGATATCATGGAACAAGACGGCGTTGAGTATCATTTCATAACATACGAAGAATCTAAACGTATGCTACAAAGCGGGGAGTATATTGAAGCAAAAAGATATGGTGACAATATTTACGGTACTAGTGTCGAAGAACTACACAAGGCTCATAGCCAGGGAAAGATAATAATAAATGATATTGAAATACAAGGCGTTAGAGAATATGTGTCTATGTCATCTAACGTAAAAGCAATATTTTTGATACCGCCAGATTATGATACGTGGATAAATCGTATAGCTAAACGATACAAATCTAGTGATATTACTGATGATATCCGTAAGCGTATGCAAATTGCCGAGCATGAACTTAGAGAAGTGTTGAGTAAAGATTTTTATTATTTTGTAGTAAACGATAAACTTGAAGACGCGGTAGATAGATGTTGGGATATAATTAAAAACCAAACATCTGATAGTGATAATGTGCAAGCAAGACTTACTGCGCAGAAATTGTTAGATTCTATTGCGAAAAAGAATAAAATTTCGTGATACTGCGCTAAATGCAGTATAATAACAGATATGAATGCTCAAGAAATTCGTAATGCTTACTTAAAGTACTATGCTGATCGTGATCACGCTATCATAAAGCGTGCACCACTAATTTTAAAGGATGACCCAACAACGTTATTTACAGGTGCTGGTATGCAACCTATGATTCCATATTTACTTGGCGAAAAACATGAAGATGGAGTTAGGCTGGTAGATAGTCAGACTTGTTTGAGGTCTCAGGATATTGACGATATTGGAGATAATAGGCATACGACATTTTTTGAGATGTTAGGAAACTGGAGTCTGGGCGACTATTTCAAAGAACAACAGATTGAATGGATGTTTGATTTCTTGAGCAATGTCGTTAAACTCGATATGTCCAAAGTTTACGTGACGTGTTTTATCGGGGCGCCAGAGTATAATATCCCAAAAGACACTGAAGCTGCAAAAGTATGGCAAAGGCTATTTGAGGAGAGTGGATTAAGCTATGGTGAAGCGGAAATCGGTAGTGAACAAGATGGTTACGAGCGAGGTATTCGTGATGGCGAGAGGATATTTTATTACGACAGTAGTAAAAACTGGTGGAGTCGTAATGGCGAGCCAAAAACTACGCCAATTGGTGATCCGTGTGGCCCAGATAGTGAGATATTTTATGAGTTTGATTTTATCGAACATGATAAAAAATATGGACCGCATTGTCACCCAAATTGTGATTGTGGCCGTTTTATGGAGATCGGCAATAATGTCTTTATGGCGTATAAAAAGGTTGCAGATGGTAAATTTGAAGAGCTGCAGCAAAAAAATATTGATCACGGCTCAGGACTAGAGCGTATTGCTGCTGCTAAAAATAATGATCCAGATGTCTACAAAATCAGTTTGATGTGGCCTATTATCGAAAAACTGCAAGAAATTAGTGGCAAAAAATACAGCAATCATACAGAAAGTATGCGAGTAATCGCTGACCATTTGCGTGCATCTACATTTTTGGCGGTTGACGGCTGTACTCCGTCTAATAAGGAACAGGGATATGTCATGCGTCGACTAATCAGGCGAGCCATCCGCTATAGCTTTGATTTAGGTGTTGAGCATGATTTCATGGAGCAGATTATTCCTGTGATTATCGATATATATGCTGATGATTTTTCTGAATTAGTCGATAGTAGAGATGATATCATTGCAATTATGATGAAAGAAGAAAAGATATTCCGTCAGACGCTACGTAAAGGTATTCAGATGATGAAAAAACTTGCGGAAAATGGTTTGACTGGTGAAGAAATCTTTGTTTTGTATGACACGTACGGTTTTCCTGTGGAATTATCTGTCGAGGAGGCATATAAATGGGGAATAGAAGTTGACCGTGATTGGCGGGAACAGTTTGATGCTAAGATGGAGGAGCAACGTAAACGCAGTCAAACGGCAACAAAAGGTGTATTCAAAGGCGGGCTAGAAGGTAATGATCCAATTCATATCAAATATCATACGGCAACACATTTGCTCGGTGCTGCATTACGTAAGATAATTAGCCCTGACATTATTCAATATGGTAGTAATATCACCTCAGAGAGACTTAGATTTGATTTTAATAGTAAAAAACTTACACCCGAGCAAAAGCAGGCTGTAGAAGAGCAGGTAAATAAATGGATTGAAGATGATTTACCTGTTACGTTTGAAGAATATCCTACAAAGCAAGTGCTAGACATGGGGGCGATTGGGGCGTTTAACGAAAGATACGGAGATAAAGTAAAAGTCTATAAGATTGGCGACGGTAATGACTGGATTAGTCTGGAGGTGTGCGGTGGTCCGCATGTTTCGCATACGGGCGAGCTAAAGGAAGATGGAAAGATGTTCAAAATTAAAAAAGAAGAGGCATCAAGTGCGGGCGTACGTCGAATTAAGGCTGTACTAAAATAAACATATCGTATAAAATTAAGTTTTGATGGCTTAAGCAATATGTATTATAATGAGTATAGAATATGCTAAATAAAATTAAAGATACTCTTTTGCGAAACAATCAAGAAGACTCTAATTGTATAGTAGGTCTTGATATTGGTACCGAATATATTAAGGCTTTGATAGCAAGAATAGACGGTGATCAGATAAAAATTATTGGCGCGGGACGTACTCACCAGGAAATAGGAGATATGCATCAGGGCGCTATAGCTGATATATCTAGAGTTGTACAGAATTGCGAGGATGCTTTGGTTCAGGCTGAGGATGAAGCTGGGCTACAAGCTAGACGCTGTGTTGTTGGAATTGCTGGTGAGCTCGTAAAGGGAGTGACTAATACTATCAGATATCGACGCCCACAGCCAGATCGTCCACTAGATGAAGCCGAGATGGAATTTATTATAGAAAAAGTGCAAGATCGTGCATCTGTAAAAGCTCAAAAACAAATTGCATTAGAGACGGGTAATGATGACGTTGAGGTCAAGCTAGTAAATTCAGCGCTAGTAAGTATACATATAGACGGATATAAAGTATCAAATCCTATAGGTTTTCAGGGTAAGGACGTAGCTGTTCAGATTTATACAGCTTTTGCGCCGATGGTGCATATAGGAGCTCTTGAGCGAGTGACTAGTGAATTAGATTTAGATTTGTTAGCGGTATCAGCGGAGCCTTTTGCTGTTAGCCGTAGTGTATTAGGTATGGATACTGATAGTTCATTTACGGCCATACTAGCAGACGTGGGTGGTGGTACGACCGATATTGCTGTTGTTAATGATGGTGGAGTTGAGGGTACAAAGATGTTTGGTATTGGTGGACGTAGTTTTACGAGTACCATATCTAATGAACTGGATATATCATATAATCAAGCAGAAAAATTAAAGGTGAATATTGATTCTGAGCGTATCAAAGAATCTGTTAAAAAGAACGTATCAAAGGCTGTAGACAAGACGCTAGATGTATGGATTGCAGGCGTAGAATTAGCTCTGTCTGAATTTGATTCTGTTGACCATTTGCCTCCACGTATTTTGTTATGTGGCGGAGGTGCAAGTTTGAAGCAACTAGTTGAAGCATTAGAAAAACGAGAATGGTATAAGACTCTTCCGTTTACAAAAAAACCAAGTGTGCAACATATCAAGCTTTCTGATGTACTAGGTATAACTGACGATACAGGTAAAGTGAGCGACCATACTTATATTACGGCTATGGGTCTGTTGCGGGTTGGCTATGACACTATGGTTGGTGCAGACAATGTGGACTCTATAAAAGACAAAATAAACAAAATGTTGCGCATTTGATTGGAGCGAATTCTATGCAAAAAGACGTAATATACATAGATACAGAAGACGATATAACAACCATAATAGGTAAGATAAAAGATTCCAAGGCGAAAATTATTGCACTTGTTCCGCCGAAACGAACTGGAGTTATTCAAAGTGCGGTAAATCTCAAATTAGTTCATCGATCTGCTGAGCAGTCCGATAAACGTATCGTGATTGTATCTAATAACGCGGCTTTAATGAAAGTAGCTAGCTTAGCTGGTATTCCAGTTGCGAAGACATTGCAAAGTAAGCCGGAGTTAGCGGAAATTAGTACTCTAGAAGTTGATGATGACGTTATAGATGGTAGCGAACTATTGAGTAAAAATACGCAAAATAAGACAGAAAAAAATGCTTCTAGTGAAAAAATAAATGATGAAGATACCGATAATACCAATGATGAAATATCAAAAACAGATTCTAAACCAAAGAAATCTATTCCAGCACACAACAAAATAAAAGTGCCTAATTTTGATAAATTCCGTAATAAGCTTTTCTTGGTTATCGGTACAGGGGCTTTAGTGATAGCGTTTTTTGTGTGGGCTTTGGTATTCGCTCCAAATGCTAAAGTCGTCATTACTGCCAAAAGTTCTACTGTTTCTCTAAACTCTAGTGTGACTATAGGTGACGCTTTGACAACGGATTTGAATCAATCGACTATAAAATCGGTTACAAAAGATATTAAAAAAGATATATCTAAACAAATTTCTGCAACTGGTAGAAAAGATGTGGGAGCAAAAGCTACAGGAGTGGTTAGATTGGACCCTACGAGAGATACGTTAGTGAGTGTTAGGGTTGACGATACACCAGTTACTATACCGGCTGGAACGAAAGTATTATCAAAAGGAGAAATGGTATATGTAACTGATTCAACGGTTGTATACAATGAAAATAATTATAGAGCAGTGAATGTTGGTGTAACGGCTATAGAGAGTGGTTCTAAATATAATGGTGCTTCGGGTGCTGCTGGAAAATCTCCTGCCGGAACAACTGCAACATTTGTTCAAGCTACGTCAGGTGGAACAGACAAGATTATTTCAGTATTGCAACAGAGTGATGTTGATTCTGCTAGAAGTAAGTTGATTGACGATAACGAGATTGAATCTATGAAAAAATCTCTAAAAGAACAGTTCAATGACGAATATATTTTAGTGGAGTCTTCGTTTAAAGTTGATATGGATGGAGTTAAGCCAAGCCCAGCTGTAGATACAGAAGCGACGGACGGAAAAGCTACCCTGGCTGGTTCTATAGTATATAGTGTAAAAGCTATACAGAAAAATGAGTTGTCTAAATACTTAGATGATTATTATAAACAGCAAGTTGATGGTAAATCTGACCAAAAAGTGTATAGTAATGGATTAAAAACTATTTCTCTAACAAATGTAAATGAATCAAACGGTGTATATAGCCTAAATATTAACGCTAACGGGAAAATTGGTCCAAAGATAAGTGAAAATAAATTGAAAGAATACATAAAAGGCAAACGTTTAGGCGAGATACAGAGCTACGTAGAGAAAATTGATGGAGTAACTGATGTAGATATAAAGTTTTCACCTTTCTGGGTAAAGAAAGCTCCACGCGATGTAAATCATATAAAGATTGAGTTTAAAGTAGATGGCTAAGCAGATATTAGCACTAGATGTAGGTGAAAAGCGAATAGGTGTTGCAATAGCTGATCTATCTATAAAGATTGCTATCGTATACGATACTATCGAGACTGAGGGCACGGATGCACTCAAAGAAATCGCTCAAATAGTAGATATGGAGAATATAAGCAAAATAATTGTTGGCTACCCACGCAATCAGTCAGGAGAAGAAACGGCTCAAACTCAATATGTTATAGATTTCGTAAAAACACTTGAAACTTTGGGTATACCAATAGAATATCAAGATGAATCTGTAACGAGTATACAGGCGGAGAAAATCTTGCAAGATCGCAAGAAGCCATATAAAAAAGGTGATATAGACGCATTATCAGCAAGTATAATATTACAAGATTATTTGGAGCTACACTAATGGAAGAATTTAACAAGAAACAGCAAGGCCAACAAACTAACTCGCAGGCGAATAATACTCGTTCTATAGACGGGATGATATATAAGCCAGTAAGTCAGAATCAACAGGTGATGACGAGCGAGAGTGTGTCTATGCAAAACCAAAATAATATAAATTCTAATTCTAATTTTAATTTTAATAAATCAGCTCGATTAGATAAGAATACCGCGCCTGCAATAGGTAATAATCTACAAGACGATAATTACTCTAAAAATGGCAAGGCTAGCAACAATGTAAAAAAGAAGTCAAAAATAAAAGCAATATTCAAGATTTTATTAATTTTATTAATTTTGTTGATTGTTGGTTCTGTTGTTTTCTATTTCTGGTATAACAAGCAGCTCGAGCCAAAAGATAAATCCAGTAAGGCATTAAGCACGATTAGTATAAATAGCGGAGAGTCGTTCTATGCGATAGCAGATGGCATGCAGGAGCGTGGTTTGATAAAGAGTTCGTTGGCGCTGAAAATTTATGGCAAGATTACAGGCAAGAGTAATTTAATAAAGCAAGGCGATTGTTCTTTTTCTCCGGCCGATGAACCAGAGGATATGGTTGAGCGTATGATAAAGGGCTGTTATGATTTCAAGAAAATCACTTTTTATCCTGGGGCAACTATAGATAAACCTTTGTATAAACCGGATGGTTCGGTGCTCGATCAAGATTCTATGTATATAAAAGGAGTACTAAAAAAAGCCGGCTATTCAGATGCTGAGATTGAAGCTGCCTTAGCAAAAAAATACGACAGTCCTTTGTTTGCGGATAAGCCAGAAGGTACTAGCTTGGAGGGATATATCTTTGGTGAAACATATCATGTAGCAAAAGAGTTTACTGCTGAACAGGTTCTTCAGGAGTCTTTTAAACAAATGTATAATGTCATAAAAGAGAATGACTTAGAAGAAATGTACAAAAAACAGGGACTGAATCTATATCAGGGGATAACTTTGGCTTCGATTATTCAAAGAGAACTTGATTGCGAAAGCAAAACTACTCCAGATAGTCAAAATAAATGCTATAACTACCAAAGAACTATCGCTCAGATATTTTTAAAGAGATTGCGCGAAGATATGCCGCTCGGTTCTGATGTTACATTTATATATGCTGCAGACAAGATGAAGGTTAAGCCTACTGTAGACATTGATTCTCCATATAACACACGTATAAACAAGGGTTTAACTCCTGGTCCTATTGCTTCTCCTGGCAGATTAGCCTTGATGGCTGTTGGTGATCCTACAGATACGGATTATGTGTATTTTATAGCTGGAGATGATGGATTGATATATTTTGCAAAAGACAATGCTGGACACGAAGATAATATTAGGAGATATTGTCAAAAGCTTTGTGGAGAACTGTAACGGTTGACTGTATTTAGTAAATTATGTAGCATAAAAAGTAAGCATGTGTATATTTAATGTGCTAAATAAAATTGAATTAGAAAGATTTTAGTAGATATAATTTATCCGAAAATAAGTAAAATATCAATTCTAGGAGAAAATTATTTACCCCCAAAAAAATAAAGCAAGCATACATGATTCATTGCATAGAGATGATGTCATAAACAAGCTGCAAAAAAGTGCAAAACATAAATCTAAACGCGGAGAACACGTTTCTAAATCAGCGATTATTTCTTATGTTGGCGTTTTTGTTTTTATAGTTACGTTGATTGCTATGACATATCGTCCGATTGATGAAACTAATAATACAGTAGCTAGCGCTAATACTGCAACAGCTAATAGCGCAATTTCTGATGAAAAACATGCGTCTTTATATTCTGTAGATAAACTTGTGGCTGCTAATTTAGCTTTGTCGTTGGCGGAATCTACGGGTATGCCAATTACAAATGAAATTACTACTCTAGCTCAGTCGTTAGCTATTGAAAGTTCGCTTGCACAGACCGAAACTAATGTTATTAGTAAGCCTCAGATTATACAGCCTGCAGCAAGTAGTCGTACTCCTACGAAATATATTTCAGTTACAGGAGATACTGTACCCATATTGTCTGAGAGATTTCATGTTAGCGGAGATACTATTCGTTGGGCAAATAACATAAAATCTGATGCAATTGAACCAGGAAAAGAGATAATTATTTTGCCGTATGACGGTATATTGTATACAGTTAAAGCAGGTGATACTTTAGACAGTATAGTTGCGAAATATAGTGGTGATAAAAATAGCATTATTGCAGATAACGACTTGGAATTATCTGGTAACCCTACCGTTGGTATGCAGATTATTATTCGAGGAGGTATACTGCCTCAAAATGAAAGACCTGATTATGTGAACCCTCGTAGTAGGTCATATAGTGGAGGATATGGTAGTAGCTGGACGTATGGTATGACGGCTGGGAATCGTTATGGTTACGGTCAATGTACCTGGTACGCTTATGAGAGACGAAAGCAACTTGGTCGTCCAGTTGGCGGCATGTGGGGCAATGCATATTCTTGGTCATACGCTGCTGCTGTAAATGGATTCGCCGTGGATGGCAATCCTATGGTGGGCGATGTTATGCAAGATAGAAGCGGACCTTACGGCCATGTGGCTATTGTTGAATCTGTTGTTCCTGGAGTGTCGGTCAGTATTAGTGAAATGAATGGCTATAGGTTTGGCGGCGGATGGAATCGCGTTGGGCGAGGCACTATACCATGGAGTGAAGCTGTATCTGGTATGTATAAATACATACACTAAAATAAATATACTGTAATAATAATATTGCTCTGTCAAATATATTATATTTTTGATATAATCATAATATGTTTGTAGATACAGCAAAAGTATTTGTTCAAGCCGGCACTGGTGGTAATGGTGCTGTTAGTTTTCGTCGTGAAATTTATGTAGATAAAGGCGGTCCAGATGGTGGCGACGGTGGACGAGGTGGCGATGTTATTTTTGTTGCTACTGAACAACTTAATACTTTGTTGAATTTTCGTTATAAACCTGAGCTAAAGGCTGAAAATGGTGTCGCTGGCGGCAAGAAAAAAATGGCTGGGCGTGCCGGTAAACCTTTGCGTGTTAAGGTTCCTGTTGGTACTATCGTCAAGCGTGACGGCAATATTATTGCGGATTTATCAAAGCCTGGACAAGAAGAAATTGTAGCACGTGGCGGCGATGGAGGTTTTGGAAATGCTCATTTTAAATCCTCTGTTCGCCAGACTCCACGAATGGCGGAGCTAGGTGAAGCAGGCGAATCATTCGAAGCTGAGCTAGAGCTTAAATTATTAGCAGATGTTGGTTTAATAGGTTTCCCGAATGCCGGTAAATCAACGTTTTTGTCTGTGGTGTCAAACGCTACCCCAGAAATTGCTAATTACGCATTTACTACTATAACTCCAAATCTTGGTGTAGCTAAAGTAGATGACGGAAGCATATTGATTGCGGATATTCCTGGGCTGATAGAAGGTGCTAGTGAAGGTAAAGGGCTAGGAGATGCTTTTTTGCGTCATATAGAACGTACGTCTGTGTTGCTGCATTTGATTGATATCTACAGTGAAGACGTGGCAGGTAGCTACAAAACTATTCGTCGAGAATTGGAAAAATATAGTTTGGAATTGTCGGATAGAAAAGAAATAATTGCATTAACAAAATGCGAAGGCTTAGACGATGATATTATTGATATGCAAAAGCAGGAACTTTCTAAAGTACTAGAAAAAGATACTGATATTTTTGCTATATCATCGACGGCGCATCAGGGTGTGTTAGAACTTTTGCGTGAATTGAGAAAAAATGTAGAAGAGTACAAAAGAAATATCGGTAGCGAAAATATCAGCGATGACATAGATGAACTGGCAGACGATATTCCTGTGATTACTCTTTCTGACGAAAATTTATCGAAATATTGGCATGTTGAATATGACAAAGAGGGCGATATTTATCGTGTTTATGGCGACAAAATTGAAAAGTTTGCTAGAAGGACGAATTTTGACCAGTTTGAGGCAGTTAATCGGTTACGTCATATTATGCAACGATATGGTATTTATCATGAATTGACGCGACTTGGTGCGGAAGGCGATAGTATGATTCAGATTAATGATACGACGCCTTTTACGCTAGTAGAACAATAAACTATATAATGCTACTTGCTTTTGGTATCATATCTATATGACTCAATTTTTCTTTTATGACTTAGAGACTAGCGGTTTAG
>JAZRKC010000063.1:0-13449 GCA_045646155.1 Saccharimonas sp. (SeqCode) | reverse complement strand
CTGTCGAATCTCCTCGGGTAAATCCTGTTTTGATTCATACAGAAAAAGTGGTATCTGGCTCAAAGGCATTTGATGATGATAAATTCACTATAAGTGTCAAAGACAAGAATAATACAGATTTCGGTGGAGTATTTGATAAATCTGGTGAAAAGATTTCGAACTTAGGCCGAGAAACAGGTACTTATGTGATTGATGAAGTAGCTGTGGTTGGTAAATATGATGTTACATATAGCTATAAAAAAGGTAGCGGTGATTATCAGCTTGGTAAAAGCATTAGTATAGCTAATGATTATCAGAATACAACTGATAGTATGGCTGTAGATAATGATATTTATGTACGTGTTATAAACGTAGCGAAGTTGGGTAGCTTGATTTTAGATAAGACATTAGGGGATTGTAGTCAATCAGTTTCGGAAGTAGCTACAGGTAAAGCGTTTAATTTCGAGATTCGCAACAAAGATACTGGCGATGTATTTAATCGCACCCTAAATGTATCAGAAAATAATTGTCACGCTAGTGTGTCTATAAATAACTTGTCACAAGGTGTATATGTAATTACAGAAAAGAATGCAACTGAATATAATACTACTTATATAGTAGATGGTGACGAAACCGTGCATACAGGTAAATCGGTTGAAATTACAATCGGTGGTGATAATGATTTAACTAGAAAAGTTCTATTTAATAATCGTTATAAGCAAAATAATCGAACGATAACCGCCAATAAGCAATGGAATGGTGGCGCAATCGATAGTCACAAAACTACATTCGAACTATGGCGCGATGATGCTAAAATAGCCGGCCAAGACAAAACTGTTGTTGGAGATACTACAGTATCTTGGACTGTATTAGAGGCTGATATTTACGGTAATCATTACAACTACACAGTCAAAGAGCAAGCTATAGATAATTATGAAGTTAAATGTAATGGATTAAGTGAAACAGGCTGTACTCTAGATAAAAATGGCGAAGTAATTATTACTAATAACTACATTATTCCAACTAACGGCGCAGCAACAGCTAAGAAAGTTTGGCAAAACGGCGCAGAAGACCGTCCAACAATTTATTTCAAACTTTATAGAAATATAGATGGCGGTGAAGCGCATGCTGTTCCTGGAGCTGAAATAAAAGAGCTAAAAAGCGGAATTACTGAAGTAACTTGGTCAAATCTCGAACAGACAGATAAAGATGGTAATGCATATGGATTTAGCGTTAAGGAAGTAGATGCTAACGGAGAGCTTTATATTCCAGAAAATTATCAAGCATCTGCATCAGAGGATGGTTTGACAATTACTAACGCTTACGTTTCTCCAAAGATAAATATTGTCGTAAACAAGAAGTGGGACGGTGGCGCAGAAGATCGTCCAGAGGTAAAATTCCAACTTTATCGTGATGGCGAAGAGTTTGGTGAGCCGGTGATTTTGCAGGATAATCAGGCAGTTTGGGAAGATTTAGACAAGACTGACGAAAAAGGTGTAGAGTATGTCTATTCTGTTGCTGAAGTAGACGTACCAGAGAACTACGAAGCTAGCTGTGAAGGTTTAGCGGACGAAAATGGTCGTTGTATCATTACTCAAGAAAAGCAAGATCTTGGCGAATACGAAGTAAGTTCAAGTGACACTGAACCTACAGATGACAATCAAGAGATTATCTGTAAAGGTAAAACTGATAGCAACGGCAACTGTGTAGCTACTGAGTTTAGCGAAATAATTGTTATCAATACGTATGTTTCACCAAAGATGATTTACACAGTAGAAAAGATTTGGAATGGAATCGAATCTGATTATCCAGAAATTTCAATTCAACTTTATCGTGATGGAGTTCCTTTGGGAGACCCAATAATCTTGAAGGATGATAATACATCATATACTTGGGAAGATCTTGATGTAACTGATCATTATGGCAAGGAATATGTGTATACGGTTGACGAAATAGATACGCCAAAGAACTTTGTGAAATATATTGATGGCAACAGAATTACAAACACTTTTGTCGGCGAACCAGGCAAGGGTGGAGTTGATATAAAACAAACTTCATCAACTATACCGACAGAATTGCCAGAGACAGGCTCTAATCTCATCGGTAATATGTTGAGCGCGGCAGCTGTATTTATGAGTACATATATCGCTGTATATTTCGCTCAACCTAAGCGCAAAACAGACAGCGATATCTAGTAGACTTGACAATATCCAAATATAGTGATATGCTCAGTATATAAAGCTTTAGCGCTTTGAATAAAACAAAAAGGAGAAAAAATGAGTAATTTAAATCGCTGGGATCCGTTCTCAGAATTAACAACTTTACAAAAACACTTTTTTGGCGATGATTGGATGTCGTCTGTACGTAGCGTAAATATACCAACAACAGATGTATTTATGCAGGATGATAATTTGGTCGTAGAAGCGCATTTACCAAATTTCGAAAAAGACGATATTGATATAGAAATTGAAAATAATGCTTTGATAATTAGTGCTGAACGTCACGAAAAAGATCAGGACAAGAGCAAAAAGTACGTAGTACGCGAAAGTTCAAGTAGTTTTTATCGACGAATAGCGCTGCCTAAGAACGCAGATTTAGATAATATTGAAGCGCATTTAGACGATGGTGTTTTGAAAGTCTCTATTCCGATAGAAAAAACATCTGAAGCAAAAAAGATTACTGTAAAATCCAAGAAAAAATAAGCCAAAATATGACTTTTAGAGACTCGTTTGATAGCGAGTCTCTTTTGTTTGTATTGCATTTAAAACATAAGTATTTATAATATATGGTATATGTTAGGCAAATAATTAAACAAAAAATAAGGAGTGGGCATGGCTGACGAGCCGATACACATTACTTCAGAAATAGGAAAACTAAAAACAGTTATGTTGCATCGTCCTGGCGAGGAACTTGAAAATCTTACGCCAGATACGTTGCATGATTTATTATTTGACGATATTCCTTATTTGAAATTAGCACAGGAAGAACATGACGCGTTCGCGTCTTTGCTTCGTTCTCGTGGCATAGAGGTAGTATACTTAGATGAATTGTCTGCAGAAGCTATAGATGCAGGTGGTGTCAAGCAACAATTTGTTGAAGAAATAGTACACGCATCGAAGCAAGGCGAACAGAGAATAACTCGAGCGCTTGTCGAGTATTTAATGAGTATGTCGACTATAGATATGGTGCATAAAGTAATGTCTGGTGTTCGCAAGGATGAAATTCAATTACCAACTGAACATCAAGAGCAATTGCATAATATGTTAGAGCAGTCTACATATCCTTTTTATCTTGATCCTATGCCTAATCTTTACTTTACACGTGATCCGGGAGCGGCTATTGGTAATGGTTTGACGATAAATCGTATGCACTGGAAAGCGCGCCGTCGTGAATCTCTATTTTTGCAATACATAATTGAGCATCATCCTAGATTTAAACATGCAAACGTGCCGGTTTGGTATGATCGAAATTATAATTTCTCGATGGAAGGCGGCGATGAACTTGTTCTGAGCAAGGAAGTTATGGCTATTGGTATAAGCGAGAGGACTACACCAGAAGCTATTGAGCGTATGGCTACTAAGCTTTTTGCTGGAAGTAGTTTCAAAAAGGTGCTAGCAATCGAGATTCCGAAATCACACGCATTTATGCACTTGGATACCGTCTTTACTATGATAGATTACGATAAATTCACTATTCATCCTGAGATTAGAGATAACGGTGGTGAATTAAATATATATGTTTTGGAAAAAGTTGAAAATCAACGATATCCAAGGATTACAAAAGAGAGAAATCTCGAAAAGGTCTTATCTGAATCGTTGCATATAGAACACGTGAAATTAATAGAATGCGGCGGCGGTGACGTAATTGCGGCTGCGCGTGAACAATGGAATGACGGAAGTAATACCTTGGCAATAGCTCCAGGTGTTGTAGTGACTTATGATAGAAATTATGTAACTAATCAAAAGCTTCGTGATGCTGGAATTCAGGTTTTGGAAATATCCGGATCTGAATTAGGCAGAGGTCGAGGCGGCCCACGATGTATGAGCATGCCGTTAGTAAGGGAGGATATATAATATGCCGGCAATAAATCTACCAAATACATTACGAGGTAAATCTCTTCTTTCATTGAAAGATTTCACTACTGGCGAAATTCGATTAATGTTAGATACGGCGCATCGCTTAAAACATCTGAAAAAAGAGGGAATTAAACATCGTATTCACGATGGTAAACAAGTGGCGTTATTGTTTGAAAAGAACTCTACGAGAACTCGTTGTGCTTTTACTGTAGCGGCAAATGATTTAGGTATTGCTCCAGAATTTTTAGGCAAAGATGATGTTCAACTTGGCAAAAAAGAGACTGTTAAAGATACAGCGATTGTTTTGGGTCGTATGTTTGACGGAATTCAGTTTAGGGGATTTAAACAGTCTGACGTTGAACAGCTTGCTGAGTTTGCTAACGTTCCAGTTTGGAACGGGCTAACCGATTTATGGCATCCTACACAAGTTTTAGCTGATTTGATGACATTAGAAGAACATGTTGGTCGTTTAGAAAATATGAAATTTGCTTATATCGGAGATGGCCGAAGCAATATGGCAAATAGTCTCATGATTGGTGCTGCAAAAATGGGAATGGATTTTCGAATCATAACTCCAGGTGCGTTACATCCATCTGATGAAGTATGTGAAATAGCAAAAGAAATTGCCGATCAGACGGGCGCTCATATCATGATTACAGATGACATGAGAGAGGGCGTCGAGGGCGCGCAGGCTATATATACAGATGTATGGATGTCTATGGGTGAAGAGGATAAATATGCTGAACGTATTGAACTACTAAAGGATTATCAAGTTAATCAATCTGTCATCGACATGACTGGTAATCCAGATGTCAAATTCTTACATTGTCTTCCATCATTTCATGACGCTAATACGGAAATGGGGAGGAAAATAAAAGAGCAATATGGCCTAGATGCTATGGAGGTTACTGATGAGGTATTCTATAGCAAACATAGTGTCGTGTTCGATGAAGCAGAAAATCGTATGCATACTATCAAGGCTGTAATGGCGCTCACGTTATAATAATCGGGTACCTAAAGGAGGCCCAAAAAATGAAAAAAACACAAGCTAAGCCTGTGAAAAAGGCAAAGAAGGAGTTGCAAGGAAGAAAAACGCAACTAATGCGTATGCCTTCCGCTTTCACAATTCTATTTGTGATAATCGCACTCGTAGCCGGACTTACATGGATTATTCCTTCTGGTAAGTACGACGTAAAAGAAAACGAAGACGGCGACTCTATGCCTGTCGCTGGCACATACAAAGAAACTAAAAAAATTCAAACAAATAGCGACGGCGATGAATATGATGTCCGTCAAGATTTGTGGGACGTAATTAAGTCACCAATTGATGGTACTGCAGGTCAATCCGAAGACGTATCATCTGGAAAACAAGCTATCGACGGCGGCATACAAGTTATGCTATTCGTTTTGGTTGTCGGTGGTTTCTTAGGTGTTACAACCAAGACAGGTGCATTAGATGCGTTCTTCTCAGCAATGTTAAAGAAGCTAAAGGGTCGTGAACAATTAATGATCCCTATCTTGATGACATTCTTTGCTATAGGTGGTACTACTTATGGTATGCAAGAGGAGACAGTTGCATTCTATGCATTAGTTGTTCCTTTGATGTTAGCTGCTGGATACAACGGTATGGTTGCTGCTTTGGTAATTATTTTGGGATCAGGCGTCGGTCTCATTGGTTCAACGGTCAATCCATTCTCAGTAGGTGTTGCTTCTGGATATTCTGGAATTAGCATTGGCGAAGGCATGCTCGGCCGTTTCATTATTTTACTTCTATCATTGATAGCGGCTATATGGTTCGTAATGCGCTATGCTGCAAAGGTAAAAGCAGGCCAGTACAAGCAAGATTCTAGCGCTAAAATATCTGATTACAAGAACGCTAACTCAAAAGTACCTGCATTTACAGGACGACGCAAGGGTGTTATGGCAATCTTTGGCCTAACCTTTGTGACAATGGTTTTGGCAGTTATTCCATGGGCATGGAAGTTTAATATCACATTCTTTGAAGATGCGCTAAATGCAGTGAAGAATATCCCTGTACTTGGTGCTCTATTTAATCACTCAATTCCATTTGGTGATTGGTGGTTTAATGAACTATCAATGCTATTCTTGGTTGCAACATTCTTCATAGGAATAGTGTATTATGCAGGTACTACAAATAAGGGTGGTACACGTGATGTAGTTAGTGATTTCATTAACGGCGCACGAGACCTTTTGGCGGTTGCCTTGATTATCGGTGTAGCACGAGGTGTTACGGTTATCATGTCAAACGGTCAAATTATGGATACTGTAATACACGCTGGTGAGGTTATGCTAACTGGTATTGCACCAGAATTACTACCTGGATTAGCATTTATCGTATTCTTGCCTCTATCGTTCTTTATACCATCATCTTCTGGTCTAGCAGTAGCGACTATGCCTATCTTCGCTCCTCTAGCAGATTTTGCTGGTATAGATCGCCATTTGATTGTTACGGCTTACTCAACTGCTGTTTCTGTAGTTAATATTCTTGCTCCAACTATCGCATCATTGATTGGTGGTTTGGTATTAGCAAAAGTATCTTACTTCACTTACGTAAAGCGAACATGGAAACTTATGATAGTATTGTCATTGATTAGCATTATAGTCATGACAGTATCTGTTATGATCAAGTAGATGGACGGAAAAGGAGAAAAAATCGTAATTGCGTTGGGGGGTAATGCCCTCCAACGCAAAGGAGAGGCGAGTGCTTCTGACCAAAAAAAAGTTGTAGCCGAGACAGCGAAACATTTGGCATCTCTAGTCAGAAATAATTATAAACTTGTAATTGTTCATGGTAATGGCCCTCAGGTTGGAAATATAGTATTACACGAAGAGGCTATAAATACTACGGAAGTTCCAACGATGCCGTTAGATAGCTGTGTGGCTATGAGTCAAGGCTCTATAGGCTATTGGCTACAGCAAGCCTTAACCAATGAGTTTACGAGACATAGTATGAAAAGTATTGCGACTACTATGGCTACTCAGACCGTTGTAGATAAAAACGATTCTGCTTTTAATAATCCTAGTAAACCAATTGGTCCATTCTATGAGACAGAACCGGAAGCTCGTCAGGAAGCAGAGAGGTGTAATTTTGTAGTAAAAGAAGATTCTGGGCGCGGATGGCGTCGAGTAGTACCTTCGCCGCTCCCATCTAGAATTGTCGAGGAATATACGCTACGGTCTATGATTGATGCTGGTGTCACGATTATTACTGCAGGCGGTGGCGGTATACCAGTTATTCAAAATGACGACGGTACTTATGAGGGTGTTGAAGCAGTTATAGACAAAGATTTTTCAGCGTCAGTAGTTGCTGATGCTATCGATGCTGATAAGTTAGTTATATTAACTACAGTAGACCATGTTATGACTGGATTTGGAACACCTAATCAAAAAGAACTTCATGATGTGTCTGTTGATGAGATGAACGAATATATCAAGGCAGGTGAATTTGCTCCCGGTAGTATGTTACCGAAAGTAGAAGCGTCATTGAAATTTTTGTCAAAGCCTGGAAGAACGGCGATAATCGCATCACTAGATAAAGCATTAGATGCGGTAAATGCTAAATCCGGTACAATAATTCGTTCGTAATATATTCGTGATTTTATAAAAATACCCCAGTCGGGGTATTTTTGTTTTAAATTAATTTATTCGCGGCAACTCGTACAGCTTCACTCCAACTTAGGAAAGCATGTGGCGTGTTAGCAATGTCTGATGCAGTTAAATTATGTTTTATAGCCAAGACTAATTCGTGAATAATTTCTGACGCATGAGGTGCAACGACTGTTGCGCCAATAACAACACCTTTTTTGTCGGTTATAATTTTGACAAATCCGTCACGGAAGTCGCTAGTGTTTGATCGGGCGATTATATTTAGCGGTGCGATAGCTTTGTGTATATGTAAATCGCGTTTGATACAATCGTCCTCTGTCATACCTGCCGTTGCGATTCCAGGGAAAGTAAACGTCAACCGTGGCGATGCGGTATAGTCCGGCCTTATTTGTGATTTTGAAAATATATTATGTGCAGCGATTCTAGATTCTAACAATGCTGTGTGAGTATTGCTTTTATGACCTAGTACACCACCTGCAGCGTATATATTGTGTGCGCTAGTTTGTAAGAATTCATTTGTTTCTATGCCGGTTGGGTCAAATTTTACCATGGCATTTTCTAAACCTAAGTCTACTTGCGGCATTCGTCCTGTTGCTACGAGTATTTCGTCTACTCGAAGTGTTTTTTCTACTCCTCCACGCAATATCGTTATGCGATATCCCAGGCCAATTTTGTCTTTCGTGATAGATAATGTGCGTGTTTGAGTTAGTATAGTAACGCCTTTTTGTTCAGTCAGAAGTTTTTCCATCAAAGAACCGACTTCTTCCTCTTCTTTTGGTAAGATTCGCGCAGCAATTTCTGCTAGATATACTTTTGTTCCAAAAATAGCCATTAATTGAGCTAATTCAACGCCGACGCTACCGGCACCAATGATATAGATACTTTTTGGAGGACGAATTGATTCCAGTACGGTTCTAGGTGTTAGATAATTGATGCTGCTTAAACCAGGTATGTTTGGAGTAGTCCAATGTGTTCCAGTGGCGATTAGGAATTTATCAGCCGACACATGTTTGCGATTGATCGATATTTCATTCGGAGTTAGGAAATAAGCCTTGCCTTTAAGCGTGTCTATTCCTTGTGATTCGTAAAATTTCCTATTTCCTGCGGCGCCGGTTCTTTTGACTGCTAAATCTTTCCAGGCACGCAAACTAGGGTAGTTATAACCTAATGTACTAGAGCGTAGTCCAAATCTAGAGCCGTGTTTTGCTTGATCGTATAACTGTATAGCATGTAATAATGTTTTAATAGGAATATCACTGAAATTTGGAGAATCACCACCGAAAGTATCTGACTCCACTATGGCAACTTTTTTGCCTTCGCGTGCGGCTATGGTAGCAGCTGCTGAACCACCGGCACCACTGCCGATTACTATTAGATCGTAGTCAAAGTTTTTTTGTTTTTTTGCCATGTTTTCTCCTAGATAATGTGTTTGTGATGTTTATATAAATATGCTGCTTCCTGGTTATATTTAGATAAAAATTTTGCTGCTTGTGTGCGAAGATTTTTACTAGTAACCTCTGGCTTGTCGTCTATCCATGCTATTGTCATTTCCACAACGTGCCTAGCAGTATCATGCGCTGATCCATCGGGATTTTTTAGTCGTAGTATCGCGTGGTAGATACTAGTATGTAACTTAACTGCGTCAAAAGGTTCGTGCTTGTTGTTGTTTTTTATGACATTTACAGATGGCTTATTCATAATCCTCCTATATTGATTATCGAGGATGGTAGGACTATATTTACGTATAAAAATACACCTAGCACGATTAATGCACTACCAGAGCAAAATTGCATAAAAAGTTTATTTTCTTCGCGCCATTTTTGTATCTTGCTTATACTATGTCCACTTCCTATCAATACACGAGTTAAGAAAACTCCAGATGATGCTATAAATACATACAACATAAGAGCATATATTTGTAGGTTGGTTGGTAATTTATTTACCAGTAGTGATACGGCTAATGTAGGGCCGGCTATAAACATTATTTCAGTCAAAACACTTGATACGCCTAGAGAGAAAGCTTCGGCTGGTATCTGTACTTTATTAATTCGCTTGTCTATAAATCTAGCGAGCGAACGAGGCATCCATAGGGCAGTGCCTTCTCCTTTGCGATAGTAAAATGACCATATTATTACACCAATAAAAATCATAAAAATTGTCGCAAGTGTCCAGATATATAATGGTATAGAATTAGGAAAGAATATTGATATCAAAAAACTAGAAGTAGATAATATCAATGTAGTCATTATTACAACACCCCATATAAATGAATCTATTAGGCTAAAAGTCTTGCGAGTGTTCATCTTTTTTACATTAGTGTGACCGGATAATAACGTAACCATACTAATGCTCAGCTGAAAACTGGCGTGGATTAATCCAGCGAATCCTATTGCGAAAAATATTACGAAAATATCCATTTTATGTTTATATTTTACCTTTTGTTTATATTATAGCATAAGCGTTGATAGTGTATACAAGATTATCTTTATATTTAAAGCTATAGTTTAAGGGTGTTTGCCAAAAAGAGACAGAAAAATATGTTATTGCTATTGCTTTTTTGTCAAACATGTGCTATATTAAAAGTATGATAATTTAAAAATAAAAAGGTAAATAAAAAAATGGAAGCAAAAACAGACGCAAAATTATCAAATAAAAGTAACGATATAGCAAGTTGGAATATACAGCGCACGATTTATGATTTGCGCGCATTTATTTCATCTCGCGATGATATGCTTGATGTAGAAGATTTTTATATATAATTTCATAGAACATGTATTCTATAGGGGTAAAACTATTGAAAAAAAGTAGTTTTGTGTATATAGTTATAGATTGATGAATACACCATTTAAACGTACGAAAATATTGGCAACTCTGGGGCCAGCTACTTCAACACCAGAGAAAATCAGTGAGCTAATTGCTGCGGGAGCAAACGGTATTCGTTTGAATTTTAGTCATGGTACTTACGATGAACGATTAGAACAGATTCCTGCTATTCGTAAAGCTTCAGAACAGACCGGACGACCAGTTGCTATTTTGCAGGATTTGCAAGGTCCAAAAATTCGTCTTGGAGAATTAAAAGATAATCGTCAAGATGTCAAAAAAGGTGATATTTTGACGCTAGATCATGCCGCTGAACACGATGGTATGATATTGCCTGTACAGTATAACTTGGCTCAAAAGGTAAAAGTCGGTGAGCCAGTATATTTGTTTGACGGTAAAGTTCGCACAACTGTTATAGAAATACCATCAGATACTGCTATTAAGGTTCGAGTGGAGAATGATGGATTCCTTATGAGCAAAAAAGGCTTAAATTTGCCTGATACTGATTTTGGCGGCGACATTCTGACACAAAAAGATATGTCTGATATTGATTTCGGTGCTGACAAGGATATAGATTATGTTGCACTTAGCTTTATTCAGAGTGATGATGATATTAATAATTTGCGTGATATCTTGACAAGTAAAGGATCAAAAGCAAAGATTATTGCTAAAGTTGAGACTAAAGCTGCTATCAAGGATGAAATGCTAGAAAAGATAGTTAAAGCAAGCGATGGTGTAATGGTGGCTCGCGGTGATTTGGCTGTTGAAGTTGGCGCAGAAATGGTGCCAATTATTCAGCGTAAAATCATTGCACTTTGTCGTAAATACGGCAAAATTAGTATAGTTGCAACGCAAATGATGGCTAGTATGGTTGACGCTCCTGAACCAACACGCGCGGAGGTGTCGGATGTTGCTACAGCGGTTATTCTAGGTGCCGATGCAGTTATGCTTTCTGACGAAACTGCAAACGGTAATTATCCGATAGAAGCTGTCGGGGCAATGCGCAAAACTATTTTGTATACACAAGATAATTGGGATGTTATACCAGAAGAGCCAAAGAATTTCACTCCTTTGACAACAAATCGACATGCTATTAGTCGAGCTGCTGTAGAGATTGCAAAAGACGTAGAAGCGAACGCTATTGTTGCGGAAACTAAATCTGGTGCGACTGCTTCGAATGTTGCTTCGTGTCGTCCATGTTTACCTATAGTTGCGGTTACAAGTAATCAATATGTTGCTCAGCAACTAGCGTTGACTTATGGTACGCGTGCTTTCGTTCGACCAGATGACGAGGAAGCAGGTATAAAAGTCGCCAAAGAACTTCTTGATAGTAAAATATTGTTTGATAGTGACGAGATTCTAGCAGTGATTGTTAGTGGTAATCAACCAGGAGTTACTGGAGGCACTGATACAATTAGAGTTCGTCGTATATCGTAATTCTAACAACATATTAAAGCACTGAACTTTGCAGTGCTTTAATATTGGCTAGACGTTAATGCTTTTTTGATGTACAATATGAATATCAATCATAATTATTTTTTAAAAACGTGGGCAAAAAAACTTTAATTGTAGCTAACTGGAAAATGAACTTCTCTATAAATGAGGGGAGCTTGTTTATTCATAAATTAGATACGTTGGTAGGTGATTATAGAGACGTAGAAGTTGTAATTGCCCCAACGATGTTGTCATTACAACCTTTACATTTACAAACTCATAAGCATCATTTTAAATTAGCTGCTCAGAATTTTTATTGGCGCGATAGCGGTGCTTTTACTGGTGAAGTAGCTGCGGCGCAATTACGAGGCATTGTTGATTATGGTATTGTTGGTCATAGTGAACGCCGGAATATTTTTAATGAGTCAGACCGTGAGCTACGCAACAAAGTTCAAGCCGCTTTTCGAAATAATTTCACACCTATATTATGTGTTGGCGAAACGGCTGCAGATAGAGTTGATGGCGATACAATTCATGTGATAAATCATCAAGTAGCTGGAGCTCTTGCGAATATAACAGCTGAAGAGGCTAGAGGATTAGTGATATCATACGAGCCGATTTGGGCAATCGGTACGGGTGAAAACGCACCTACATCAGAGATAATCAAAGCCGCAAAAGCGATTCGAAAGCAAGTCTCGTTTCTGTTTGGAAAAGAAGTGTCTGAATCTGTCCGTATATTGTATGGAGGTAGTGTTAGTTTAGAGAATGCAAATGACTATCTACGATTAGAAGGAATAGATGGTTTACTGATAGGTGGCACTAGCTTGGACGTTTACGCATTCGCCGAAATAGTCAAAAAAGCACACAATAGAACAAATGAAATAAAAAGAGGGAAGAGATAAGCTATATGATGGAATTTGATTTTGATGAATTAGATCGAGCTGTTCAAGGTTTAATGACAAATTCTGCCAGTGATAATACTGATAAAACGTCTATCTCTCCCACTGAAAATATATCTAGTAGTCCTGCGGAAAATATAGTAGATACACATACGCATACGCATACAGAAAAAGAAAAGCCTCAAACTGTTAATTCATCTGGTAGAGGCTCGTTTGTTTCTAGGATAAAAGATAGAGGCGAGATTCCTCGTATTTCTAGAAATGATGACACTACTAAGGAATATGAAACTAAAAAAGAAAAAGTTCCAACAAAGACGCCTGAATATTCTTTTGAGTCTAGAATTAATGATAAATATAAAGCCAAACCTAACCAGATAAATGATGGCGAGAAATACGAATCATCTAAAAATAATGTAAATAATACATCTGATGTAAAATTCAAGCCAAATAATTTCGTTCAAAAACGTGGACGATTTATGGATATCGTGAGGACGAATCAATCCAAATCTGCCATAGTGGCTGGACCTCATGGTGTGAAGCTGAAATCAGTAAATGATAGTGTTGATAAAAATACAACAGATACGATTTCTGATTCAAAAATGCATAATAAATTT
>JAZRKC010000062.1:0-5315 GCA_045646155.1 Saccharimonas sp. (SeqCode) | reverse complement strand
GAAATAAGCTTTGTATATTTTTGTGATTTTTTTGTTTATCTCTCTTTTGTTTAAATAGATAAAAAACCAAGTTAATGCAATTGTTATAGTAAAACAAGCAATTACAAATCCTCTAGTTAAATTACTTGTCCATAGTAAACTTAATAATTGATACGCCGAAAAAACGGCAAAAGTAATTGAAATATCATTAATTTTCGGACGTTTATGTTGCGCTGTAATTTGCACCAAGTATGTGATACTAATAATAGACAATAATATTAGAGGAATTGTTATTTTGAAATGGACGCCATTAGTATTTGATAGATTCAAGATAGGGTAATACGTAAAACCCATGAAAATTATCATCAAAAATATTAAGCCAAAAGGTGTTAAAAAGTTCTTTTTGATATTAGCCCATGACATTATATGTCAATTATAACAAACAGTCGGTGAGTTTACTTTTGGCTAATGCTTGTGTAAAATTAAATGAGTAATATATGGACAAAAAAACCAGAAATACAGAACTAGGAACTTTTGTGTCGCGTAGACCAAATAAGTCTACTGCCGGAGCTTTAACGCCTACATCACCTAGGACTGTTATAGGGGGAGGCTCTTCTGTAGATGGTATAAACAAAAGAATTCGTCCTGCGGGTGAGTTGTCCAATATTGAGAAAAAAGATAGGCCAAAAGATAGACAAACTCTGTTAGTAAATGATATTGAAAAATCGCTTGCAGAGATAGATGATACTGATAAAAAAACAAAGAAACGAGAACGGCGTAAAGGCGGCAAGAAACGCATAGTCAAGATAACTATATTACTTATTTTGGTAATAGCACTCATTGTAGGCGCGGTTATGGCGTTTAAGGTCTTGTCGGCTGCTAGTAGTGTGTTCAAGGGTAGTCCTCTAGAATTATTAAGTGACCATAAACTAAAACATGATAGTAATGGTCGAACTAATGTATTGATTTTTGGAACTTCTGGATATACAAAGAGTGACCAGAAACATCCTGGTTCAGATTTAACCGATTCTATTATGGTTATGAGTGTCAATAGCGAGAAAAATGACGCTTACATGATTAGTATACCTAGAGATTTTTATGTTAAATACGGCGCTCCATGTACGGCTGGGTACGAAGGTAAAATCAACGCATTGTTTAGCTGCTATTCAAATGAAGGCGAAGACGAAACGCGTGGCGCTAATAAATTAATGGATAAGGTGGAGGAAATCACAGGACTAGATATGCATTATTATGCACATGTTAACTGGGGAGTTCTCGTAAAAGCAGTAGATAGTGTTGGTGGTGTAGATGTGAAAATCGAATCAAGTGACCCTAGAGGTATATTAGACAGAAACTTTGACTGGGTATGTAATTATAGATGCTACTACGTTAATTACAAACAAGGGGAGATTGCTCACCTAGACGGCGAGCATGCGCTAGCTTTGTCTCGTGCTAGAAACGATGCTGGTGGATACGGTTTGTCTAGAGGTAATTTTGATCGTGAGCAAAATCAACAAAAGATATTAGTAGCACTAAAAAACAAAGCTATGTCTGTTGGCACTTTGGCTGATATAAACAAAGTCACTGGTTTAATAGATGCTTTTGGTGAAAATTTAGATACTAATTTCGAAGCAAAAGAAGTTCGTTCAGCTATAAAGTTAGTGAATAATATAGATACAAAAAACATAAAATCTATAGATTTAGTAAATGGCGACAAACAAGTTGTTACTACTGGTATGGTCGGCGAACAAAGTGTTGTTCGTCCTGTTAGTGCATTATTTGATTATAGTGAAATAGCAAGTTATATAAATTCGATTATAAATCGTAGTCCAATGATGGATGAAAATGCGAAAGTCGAAGTTTATAACGCGTCTGGCATCAGTGGACTAGCTAGACGATGGGCTAATAAATTAGAAGAAGCTGGTGCGGATATTGTAAATGTGGCAAATGCTCCTGATGGAGAATATACTAAAACAAAAATATACAGATCGTCATCCTCTGCTAAAGAAAATAACCCTGCTACTGAAAAATGGCTAGAGGAAAAATTCAATACAAAGATTTCCGATACGAAATCTACAGTGCAAAATATAGAAAATTCTGACTATGTAATAATACTATATAGCGATGTAGATGATAGCGGAACTAGCGAATAAAATGAATCAACGTCCTACAAAAAAACAAAAAGAGCTATTGAATTTTATTGAAGATTTCATCAAATTAAATGGTTATGGGCCGAGCTATCGTGAGATTATGAGAGCGCTTGATTATAAAAGTGTATCTACTGTCGCTACGCATGTCGACGGTTTAATTGCTAGAGGGCAGTTAAGGAAAAAGGACAATTCAGCCCGCACGCTAGAAGTAGTAAAAAATACAGAATTTAAAACCTCAGCTGATTTATCGATAAGCGTCGGTTCCAGCGTGTGTAGTGAAATAAAAAATAAAATTAGTGAACTTCAGAATTCAGATGAGGACCGCTCTGATGATATAGAAGTTTTGAAAAAGGCGCTAAATATATTTGGATGTGATGACGAACATTAGTCTTTACAGCGTGGATAATTTGATGTACAATAACAGTTGTATTCCGGCATAGCTCAGTGGTAGAGCGGTTGGCTGTTAACCAATAGGTCGCTGGTTCGAGCCCAGCTGCCGGAGCCATATTGGACGAGAGTCTATTTTTTATGAAATCGAAGCTCTAATAGAAGTTAGAGCTATTTTGTTTCAGATAAGTTTCTATTTACACATATACAAAAAATGATATAATGACTTTGTCCCGTTTGTTGATACATTTGGAGGTATCTATGGACATGTCATTGGTTTCCAAAGAAATTGATGTTAGACCAATGAACGAGGACGACTACAAGTGGGTAGTCGACTACATGAAGAGCGTTGATCCTTCTCTGTACATTCAGAAGCAATATCGTTACAAGGTAGAATGTATCTTTGGTGATTGCATCTCTGACGGCGTCAAGTCTCTTCCGAGTGATCATCGCATATTTATTGCGGAATCTAACGGTGAAAAAATAGGCATGCTCTATTTTATAAAAGGCGAGAGAGAAAAGGGAACTAAACGTTCTTATTTAATAATTATTGTAGATAGCTTTGAGTCGGAGCTGATGACAGAAAATGTCGTAAAAGCTATATACAATATGTGTCCAGATAGGACACTTTTGCAGTACTACGGAGTGAAAGACAAAGAATCTGCGGAAGGTTTTGTCAACAAATCCAGACTTCGTAGCAAGAAAACGGCGTAATTTTTTGCGTCATACGTGGCTTGAGTTAGTGCCACTGTATCTGCTTAAAGATACAAAAACTAGCTCTTTTTTCTTGTGTTTTAGCGGATAAGTATAAAAAGGTATAATATATAAATAAACAGTTCTAAGAAGGTAGATAGATATGCATGATAATGAATTGTGGCAAGTATATTCAGATAACGGTAGTCCAATAAAAGATGATGGGCGTGATCATAGCGCTTTTAATGATGACTTATCTCTGATAATGGGCAATTCACATATATGGTTTTGGAAAAAGTCTGATAGTGGCGTAGATATATTGCTTCAGCAAAGATCTTTAAATAAAAATTCAAAACCTGGTTGGTTTCATATCTCTGCAGGCGGACATATTAATGTGGGTGAGACAGCACTTCAGGCTGCAATTCGGGAGGCGAAAGAGGAGATGGGATTAGATATCGAACCAAGTAAACTTCATTTCTCTTTCTCGACGAGAATTATTGGGCGCAATCCTAATGATATCGTCACTGTCTACCTATATGAATTAAACGGTTATGAAAAAAATTACGTATATAGATGGAGAAGCTGAATCTTACAAATGGTGTGCTTTGGACGAATTTAAAGCTATTACGGAATCGCCGGAAGAAAATAACTTGATTAATCAGGGGAAGCTGTATTTTGGTAGTTTAATTAACTCAATTGAGTATGTTTCTCTTGGAAAGAACATATTAATTTAAAGATAAACTACACGGTGTCTAAGCTCTTGAGTACAGAGATAGGGTAAATC
The DNA here is from genome assembly GCA_045646155.1 of Saccharimonas sp. (SeqCode). Lineage (GTDB taxonomy): Bacteria > Patescibacteriota > Saccharimonadia > Saccharimonadales > Saccharimonadaceae > Saccharimonas. The sequence goes on along the minus strand of JAZRKC010000062.1, from coordinate 1,322 downwards.
TGGGTATTTACTCTATTAATTATATATGCAAAAACTAGCTTTTTTCTCTTGTGTTTTAGTGACTAAAATTACGCTAATGTTTATAATAAATTTTACATATTGACAAAGTTATTTTTTTTGATATTATCTCTAATTGTATAACAATATATTATTTTGACTTTGTGTCAAAGGTAGGAGATATGTCAAAAAAGCATAAGTTATTAAAATGGCCTAGGTGTGCCTTGTTTTTTGTTGCGTCTTTGTCATTGATAACAATTGGGGGGGTAATGCACGCAGTAGCGGTAGAAGATTCTATGGCTCCTGGCGAAGTGAGAGTTTATAAAACAGCAAAAGCTGTCGAAGGAAAAATTAATACTTGGGATATAGAATTAAAACTAGAAGCGCGTGATTCCAAAAATACATCTGATGTAGTTTTGGTTATGGATCGTTCTGGTAGTATGGGAAATAATAATAGGCTAAGTAGTGCTAAGACAGCTGCAAAAAGCCTAGTAAGTCAATTATTAGCAAATGATGGTGTTAGAATTAGTCTCATATCATTTTCGAACAATGCGAAAATAGAGACTAATTTTATTAGTAATGAAAAAAGCTTAAATAATGTAATTGATAGTCTAAGTGCTAGTGGCGGAACTTATACGCAAGAAGCTATTTACAAAGCACAAGAACAAATAAGTACTTCTACTGCCGACAAAAGAGCGATTGTTCTTTTGTCCGACGGAGAACCAACATATAGTACGACTATCAAGAATCCCAACAACTACCTAATTCCTTACGAAGGATATGGCGGTCAAACGAGTGCTAATATTCCTCAATCGGAATATAACTACAGCAAAAAAGAAGGTAATGGCAATAAAATGTATTATTGCTATTATGATGTATCTGGTAATAGCAACGATAGATACTATAATCACGGAAACAGTACTATAGCTGAAGCTGGCTTTGCAAAAGCTGCTGGTAGTACTATCTATACAGTAGCTCTAAGTGCTGGAGATAATGGTAATAGTGTTTTGAATGCAGTTGCTTCCGAGGGTAATGCATATACATCTACGCCTACAGATTTACAAAAAATCTTTAGCCAAATAGCAAATAATCTACAAGCGGGCGCAACCAACATTAATATCAAGGATGTAGTTTCCGATAAGTTCTCAATAGTAGATACCGACGGTGAAGTAAGCGGTAATATAGTTAGCTGGAGTAATCTAAAACTTGGCGATGCTGATGACAAAGATATTAGACAAATCACCAAAAAGATTCGTATTGAACTAGCTGGTGATTTCACGGAATCTGATGCAAGCACTTTGTATCCTACAAATGAGAGCGTAGAG
>JAZRKC010000061.1:0-3446 GCA_045646155.1 Saccharimonas sp. (SeqCode) | reverse complement strand
AGGATTTACGACAGCCACGAAGAATCCTGCCTTTTCTTCTAGATATCCATTGAAACCTTTTTTGAATTTATAAACCCCAGTTTGCTCAGGATTACCAGAGAATGTTGATTTTGTGCCGTAGAAATTGTATTTTTTGATGTTATTTTTTATCGCTTGAGAAAATGCCCATTCTTGAATGGCGTAGTTACCGTTAAATGTTGTATATTTGTCATCATTTCCACTAGTAAAATAAACTAATTGTTGGCCATAATTGAAAAACATAGATGACGATAGATGGATTGTTTTTTTGCCATCAAATAAATCATCTATTTTCGATAATTTATCGCGGTATTGATTTAGGCGCATTTCAATATCTTTCAATTGCCCTTTTGTTTTTTCGACTGTAGTATCTGATAATTCTTTTTCTAGTTTAGAAATTTCCGTGTTTAGATATTTAGCATAATTGTTTTTTTCTATTTCCGCATAAACAAAAAACAATTGATTCTTCTTGAAATGGCGCATCAATCCTCTGTAATAATCGATTTTTCTCAATGAAAAATTTAGACGATTAGCGGTCTTTTGTGGTAGTTTAATCCACCACTCTAAATCATCTGGATTGTCGATTGTTTTGACCTTTACGCCGATTTTTCGGGCTTTGTTTATTGACCATCTTGTTTGTTGGTCAACCGAATTCAGAAAATCATCAATCGTCTTGATATCTTTTAGGTCTTTTGAATAATACCAGCGTATTTTTGATAAATCGTTACTATCATCTATCTGTTTATTGTTGATATGTTTATATCCGGCTTTTGAAAAAATATCTAAAATCTCAGATTCTTTGTCTACAGTGCACTTTAAATCGTTGTTATATTCGCGCATATTTTCCGGAGGACTTACTGTTAACCTAAAACCACCGTGTGATTTGACGAATTTTTTTAGAACAATCAATCAAGCTTGTCGGTATTCTGGTGTATCTTCAAATATTAGTGGACCCATTTGGCATTCGAAATCGAGACGACCAAAGACTTTCCATGCGTGCAACATAGCAACAGCTTTGCAATTGCCGTCTTTGTCGATATCTGCGACTGCAAAAGGTATCCATCCGTCCTCTTTTCTGCGTTTTGCAATTGCGCTCGATTGCAAAAAAATTCCGAGCGGATGTTTTTCTACTAATTTATCTATTTCGTTTATTTCTATTTGCCGTACAGCCATATAAGTATATGGTATCATAAAGTTAGATATTATTGAGGTAAAGTGGGAATATTACAGGGGTTATGACTGGTTTTTTACAAAATGAAGCATGGCAAAAATTTCAAAATACTAGAGGCAAGAAAACGTACGAAGCATCTGGTGATAAGTGGCATTATATGGCTATTCATGAAGAAACGCGCATGGGTTTACGTATCTATGTACCTGGAGGTCCTATAGCTGATGATAAAAAAGCACTTACCTCTGCCCTTTCTGATTTGCAAAAATATGCCAAATCTCAAGGTGCTTATACCGTTCGTGTTGAACCAGAAATAAAGGATAATTCAGATGTTAAAAAAATACTAAAATCCAATGGTTTCCTCCGCGCTCACAAAGATATAAATCCTGAACATACAGTGATAAATGATGTATCTATCAGTGATGATGAAATTGATGCTAATTTTTCACAAACTATCAGACAGACTTGGCGAAAAAGTGACAAAAATCACATAACGTATAGTGTTGTAGACGACCCTGACGAGATAGATGTATTTTTAGATATGATTCACGATGTAGCGAAGCGCACAGGTATGCAGCCACACCCCGATCAGTATTTCCGTGATATGGCGAAAGTGCTGTTTGCCTCTGGAAATGCACGATTACTGGTGGCAAAAATTGATAATTCCCCTGCTGCTTCGATGATTTTGATAAACGAGGGTGATACGTATACATATGCTCACGCCGCCTCTTATACAAAGTACAGAAAAGAAAGTCCATCTACTGCCCTACTCTGTTATGCTATGCACTATGCACATAATAAAGGTGCGAAATATGTTGATTTATATGGGGTAGCGCCAGAGGGGGCTGATGAAAATCACCCTTGGTACGGATTTACTAAATTCAAGATTAACTTCGGTGGAGACAGGTTTGAGCGTAGCGGTACATGGGAATTCCCTATCAAGCCGATCAGATATAAAATAATGTTTTATTCCGCAAAAATAGCTGATTTTATACATAAGTTTTGTTTTTAATATTCATATGTGCTAAAATATAAAGTGAATACAAACACGTGAGAAAACTGGGAAAAATAACTGAAATCCAACGTATATATACAGAGTGGGTTTTGGTTTGTTTTTAATATTGTTTTTCACGTGAAAAGCTGTTAGACGAAAGAATTTTATGAATTTAGCAAAAACGTACACTCCAAATGAATATGAACCGATGATTTACGCTATGTGGGAAAAATCTGGCGTGTTTGGCCCAAAGGGGGAGGGGATTCCGTATGCAGTAGTATTGCCACCGCCAAATGCCAACGGTAATTTGCATGTTGGGCATGCGCTATCTTTTGGATTAGAGGATATTTTGGTCCGATTTCATCGCATGAAGGGATACGATTCTGTTTTGCTACCAGGCTCTGACCATGCTGGTTTTGAAACTTGGGTTGTGTACGAGCGTGAGCTAGAAAAGATAGGGAAGTCTAGATTTGATTTCACTAGAGAGCAACTATACGATCAAGTTTGGGATTATGTAGATAAAAAACGCGGTGATATGGAGTTGCAGCTTAGGGCATTGGGTATAGGCCCTAGCTGGAAAGATTATACTTTTTCATTAGACAAAAAGGTTGTTGATGTTGTTTATAGCACGTTCAAAAAGATGTGGGACGACAATTTAATTTATCGTGGTGAGCGTATGATTAATTTTTGTACTGCACATCAGACGGGTTTTTCTGATATAGAGGTCGTGCACAAGGATGAAAAGAGTAAATTATGGAATATAGCATATCCTTTTGTTGATAGAGAAGGGGAGTTGATAATTGCGACAACTCGTCCAGAAACGTTATTTGGCGATGTAGCTTTGGCGGTTAATCCAAATGACGATAGATATAAAGATATCGTAGGACAAAAAGTGAAATTACCTCTGACAGATAGGGAAATACCAGTTATCGCTGATGAATATGTTGATATGAAATACGGTACTGGTGTAGTAAAAATTACACCAGCACATGACCCTAATGATTTTGAAGTTGGAATGCGACATAATCTAGAGAGAATTCATGTCATAGGATTTGACGGCAAGATGGTAGATGTTCCTTCTGAATATGTTGGTATGACTACGATAGAGGCGCGCAAAAAAGTACTTTCAGCATTAAAAGACGAGGGTTTACGCCGTGGTGAAGAGGATATTATACACTCTGTTGCGCATTGCTATAAGTGTGATAGTATCATCGAGCCTATGGTCAAGAAACAATGGTTCATTCATACCGAAAAGCTCGCCAAGCC
>JAZRKC010000060.1:0-4567 GCA_045646155.1 Saccharimonas sp. (SeqCode) | reverse complement strand
TGCCTAAATTAGTAAGCACTATGACTGGAATGTTTTTGCCCCATTTTTTGTTGCGTATTTCTGATAATACTTCTGCGCCATTCATGTTTGGCATCTGTAAATCTAATAAAATAATATCTGGATGTTTCTTTTCTAGCATCTGTAGGCCAGTCATGCCATCATTAGAAGAAATTACGTTAAATCCCGATGATTCGAACTTCATACGGTACATTTGATTAATGATTATATCGTCTTCGATTATTGCTATAGTCACCATGTATATATTATACTCGCTTTTTTTAAAAAAGCTATAGGTAATAGTAAATATATTGACTATTTTATGAAAATATGATATACTGTATAAGTATTATGAATAAAGAAGAACTCTCAAGAGCACACGAACATTTACCAGTAGTAGAAAACGGTGGTGAGATTTTCAAAGAACATCCTCGCGCGCAATACTATATCTCGTTATGTGCTTTGAACGGCGCTCAGATAGAACCTGATATTTTTCTAGCAGCTAGACAGCTTAGAGCAAACAAGTATATGGATTTAGGCTGGTTGAGTGAGCAAAGTCGTGATTCAGACGGTGGCGAGCATGATAATGATGATCTGAGATCGGCGGAATTTGCAATTGTATCAAACGATGACGATGCCGCGAGAGTAATCGCAACTCAAAGATTGATTATGAAAGACAGTGAAATGGAAGAGCCACTTCCTGTGGAACGCTTCTTTCCAGAGATACATGTAGCAGCAGGAGAAGGCGAATACTCTAGATTGATATCCGACAGTAAAGATAAAAGAGAGCGCTCTTTGGCGTCCTTGGCATGCTATAGAACAGCTTGTCATTTTATGAATAACCGTGACTATAAGGGAGGGTACGCTACGGTAGAGGATTATTTATTTAGAGTTTTAAATAAAGCTAAAGTGCCTTTTACTCAAGAAACAGATTTTGTCAGTATAGATGAATATGCAGGCACCAAGAACGCAGCTATTGGATTAAATATGGAAGAAATAAACAAGAATTTTAAACTAACTAACTTTAAATCTCCAGCTTCAATGGCAGCAAAAGTATTCTTCAATAGCAATAAATCGGACGATGCCTTAGGTTTTTATTCTAGCAACCTAATACATAGAATAGGAAAGAGGAAAGATAGACCGTGCGCAAAATAATACATGCTACAAAGGTCATAAAAGGTAAGCCTGTAAAGAAAGGCGACATATCTGATCCTAAATCTGTATATCATGAACGAAGCTATGGATACTACAACGAAGAATTAGTGCAAAAAATATGTAATTCTTCTGTACGTATTGCTGGATTGGGGGGTGGTGGATTTACGCTAAGTATTCTGCTAGCTCGTATGGGCGTAAAGGATTTTAGCATTGCTGATTTAGATAAAGTCGAGGAAACTAATGTCAATAGAATTCCATATTTAACCATGGAAGATGTCGGTAGGGACAAAATTGATGTGGTTGCTGAGCTAATTATGAAGCATAATCCAAATGCTACTATACGTATGTATAGCAATGGAGTTCAGCCCGAAAATGTTGATGAATTTGTTGGATATGAATCTGGTAATGCTAGTGAAGTGATAGTGTTTGACGAAATTGATTTGGAATGTCCAGATATAGCTTGGTATTTTAACCGAGCGGCGCGCAAATTTAAACGATATGTAATCTCTGCTACGGATGTAGCAAGGGGTGGAATGGTAACTGTTTTTGATCCAGATTCAAAACATACATACGAAAAATATATGGGTGCGTCAGAAGAATGTTCGTTAGATGAGTATTTAGAAAAAGTCAGCAAAGTCGCATTACCTCCAATTCCTGCAGCCCCAAAAAAAGGCTGCCTTAAATCATATCTTTCGGCTACGAAACATGGAGCTCCGCTTCCAACTACTATGCGTAGTGTTTTGAATACATCGGATTTGGCGATTGATGAATTTGAAAAAATACTCATGCTAGACAATAAACGATACAAAAATCCGTCTATTTATCCAAAGATACATGTAATAAACCCAGACATGAGAGAAGATTTTATAACGCGATTTCCTAGAATACGCACATTGTATAGAATGACAGCGCTTTATATGAATAATATATTAGGTAGACAACAAAAATCTAGCTATTCCCAAGAAGATATTAGTAAAAGAGAAGAATATAGACGGAAGCGTTAGCATAATTGACTACGCATATATAATATGAAACAATTAATTTATGTATGCGACTTTGATTCCGGCGATATTTATTCTCGTAGTTAGTCTTGGGCTGTTTCTATCGAATGTACGCAGTAGACTTAGGCTTTTATTCTTTTTGTATGGTGTTTGCACGTCTGTATGGACAATAGTTAATTATTTTTCATGCGAGCCTAATTTATCTGTAAATATTTTAATATTGCTAAATAAAATAGTTTTAGCATCTGGTCTTTTGTATGGTCTGATATCGTTTATTTTTATCGTAGAGCTATCGGAAAAGTATAATAAATACAAAAAAAACATTATATTTTTTTCTGTCGCTACTTTTGTTTCTTTAATATTGATTTCTACTAAATTGATATTAAAAAACGTAATTATAGAAGATACTATTGTATACAATGATTTTGGGCCATTGGCATTTGTATATTTTATTACAGCAATGTTAATGAGTATAAGAATCTGTACTACTTCCGTAAATATATTAATGCATGAAAAAAATGCCAATGTACGGAGAAGGCTCTATAATATTGCGGTTTCAGCGGTAATTTTGACAGTTGTATTTATGGTGTTTAGTTTAATTTTACCGATGTTTTTCGGAGTGTATGATTATGTACCTTATGTTCCTATAGCACACGCATTATTGGCTATCGCTATCGCACGCTCTATTGTTCGATACGAACTATTTGATGTCAGAAAAGCTACCATGCGTTCTACTGTCTATGTGTTTGTTATGATTTTTATAGCGATAATTTATTTTTTCATAACTTTTGTGACCTCAAAGTTTTTATTGACTGATTATAAACATGAAATCAATTTCATAGATATAGTAGTAATGGTTCTCAGTGTTATGATGTTTTATCCGTTAAAATCATTTTTTGATTATGCAACCGATAAGATATTTTTTCATAACAAATACAATACTAATAGATTATTAGCAAAAATTGGTAATAGGATAACACAAATTAGTAATTTAGACGAATTATTATCGCAGATAGGCAGTGACATTAGCGAAAGTATCAAAGCTAGCAGTTTTTCGTTTTATCTTTTTGACAGAGGTTTTGTAGGCAAAACTAGCAATAGTAGATTTGCGAGATATGATTTATCTAAAATACCAGAAGTATCAACTGTTAGGAAAAACGTAATAATTATAGATAATCTAAAATATAGTAGAAATCGTGTCGACAGAGAAGTACATGATTACATGAGTAAATGTAATATTGAAATTATCGTTAGACTAAATCATTACGATACGGAGATTGGGTATCTGCTCCTAGGAAAGAAAATGGTAGATACATATAGTACAGAAGATGTCGACGTACTAAAGATATTATCAAATGATATTGCGATTGCTATTGTTAATATCTATTCGCTAGAAGAAGTTCGTGATATGAATACACATTTGGAACACCTAGTGAATGATGCTACTAGAAAATTGCGCAATGCAAACAAGCGCTTAGTAAACTTAGACAAGATGAAAGATGAGTTTGTGTCAATGGCATCGCATCAATTACGTACGCCGTTAACGAGCATAAAGGGGTACATTAGTATGATTTTGGACGGTGACGCTGGGAAGATTTCTCCTACTCAGAGAAAAATGCTGACAGAAGCGTTTGTGAGTAGTGAGCGTATGGTGCGAATAATCTCGGATTTTTTGAATGTTAGTCGATTACAGGCCGGCAAGTTTACTATCGAGTGTACGCAGGTGGATTTGGCCAAGGCTATATCAGAGGAGATAGATAGTATAAGACCTATTTCTGATAGGCATGGTATGGAGATTGTTTACCGTAAGCCGTCTCGTTTCCCTATGTTGTATATAGATGACGACAAAATTAGACAGGTCATTGCTAATTTTATAGATAATGCGATTTATTATTCTCCTGGTGAATCAAAAATACGAGTAGTACTCAGTGTCGAGGATGGTGAAGTTGTATTTAAGGTAATAGATCACGGCATGGGTGTTCCGGCAGATGCGCAAGACAAATTATTCTCTAAGTTCTTTAGGGCTGATAACGCTAAACTGCAGAGACCTGACGGGACTGGAGTTGGTTTGTATTTGGCAAAAAAGGTTATTGATAGTCATGGTGGTAGAGTTATACTTGAAACGAAATACAACAAAGGAAGCACTTTTGGTTTTCGTTTGCCGATAAAGAAACTGTCTGAACCTCAAAAATAAAAGCGACCATTTCTGACCGCGTACTTAATCAAATTATATCAAGATACACTAGTGATGATGCCCTGGGAGCACCATTTGCATGTCAACCATTCGATGAATCCGTAGGGATTCGTATTCAATTGTATTTCGCTAGCAAAAGCACTAAATAGTGCTCCCCAGGTTTGCTAGAGTACGTAAATCTCAAGGATTAGGTGCCTTGAGATGCAGGTTGTTTGTGTAT
>JAZRKC010000059.1:0-4422 GCA_045646155.1 Saccharimonas sp. (SeqCode) | reverse complement strand
AATGACGCGATATATATCAACAATGCCAACTTCAAAAACTCTGACGGCTGAAATCCTATTGGACCTAAATAAAACCACCTATAAGCGCCTAAAGTCGGACTAGCTATCACATCTATATGCAAAATATTTCCAAGCACCATGAGCATAACACATAAACCAATTCCTATCGCAATTAGCTTATTTGCTCTCTTCTCTATCTGATTAAACGGAATTATAGCTGTCACAGCAAAAAATATCACAGCCAAAGATATACTAAACAACTGTTTAAGAACGAAATGATTTTCGGAATAATTAGAACCGTATATATGATTTAAAAGGTTTGCTCTCTCTGGCCCTATAGCGTATAGCATAACTAAACCAAATGCCATCAATACAACTATGTATATCAGCATATAATAGTCTGGTCTATGGCGACGCTGTTCGCCAAATTTACGTCTACTTTTTGTAACCCTTTGAGAAAGCTGACGACCCACCTAAATATGTCCCCCACTCATGGCGAGTAATAATCCTATAAAGCCAGCAATACATCCTATAATCCAAAAGCGCATAGTTACTTTGGTTTCTGGCCAGCCTTTCGCTTCTAAATGATGGTGCACTGGTGCAGAAATGAAGATTTTGCGATGAAACATTTTTTTGCTAAAAATTTGAATTAAACTAGATCCAGCTTCTGCAACAAAAACTATGCCTATAATAGGCAATAGAAGTAATGTGTTTGTCAGCATAGCTATAACACCTAAGCTAATACCAAAAGCAAAACTACCTATATCACCCATAAAGAATCGTGCTGGATATATATTAAACCACAGATAGCTCAATAACGCTCCCACGACCGTAAAACAAAAACCTGCTATCTTTATATGACCTTGCAATAAAGCTATCACGCCAAACACAGAAAAAGACATAACTAACAATCCCCCCGCCAAACCGTCTAGGCCGTCACTTATGTTAACAGCATTACCAGTAGAAACAATAGCCAAGACAAAAAGAGGAACTATCCATAAACCTATATCAAAACTACCAACAAAAGGAATATGAATAGAGTTATAACCAAGCTTATTATAAAAGAAAAATCCCAGCAAAAGAGCTAGTATAACCAACATAGTAAATTTAACACCCGATCGCAATCCTGCATCTTTGCGATTAGTGCCAAAAACATTCAATATATCATCTAATAAACCGACAAATGCCCCGCCAATAAACGCAGCTAAAGGTAGCCATGTTTGAGCGCGATCTAAGTTAAATACAATTGTAATTGTTGTAATAGATACAACAGCAATAATACCCGCCATAGTTGGTATATGTCTAGCTATTTTTTCTTTATGTAATTTATCAAATACTTCCAAGGCTTCGCCCGTGACAGAATTTTTTCGCTGCGTTTTCCAGAATTTATATTTATAAGCAAAATGTGTGTATATAGGTGTCAATATCATAGCTAAAAGAAACGAACCTACGCTTAACAAAAAAGTCGTGTTCATTTCATTAGAAAATTGAGAAATATTCATATGTTTTATTATACCCCCATTATTCGCTTGGTGCGAGTTGTAAATAATCAATTAACCAATTTGAGATATCACCAAATATCGGCATCGCATCGCGCCCCCCTTCTAGTCTCTGATTAGCTCCAGATACCTGAACCATAATTACATAAGCTGGATCTTTCCCCTTTTCGGCGCCATATCCGATATAAGTACCCACCGTCTCCTCAAAAATATATCTACCATTACGAATTGTTTGCGCTGTGCCAGTCTTTCCACCAATATCATAGCCTTTTCTATCACTACTATAATAATTCGAGAAAGCATGTCTAGCGTTATAAATCATCTTTCGCATAGTTTGCGACGTAGATTGCTTCAATATTCGCTCAGATCCTTTTGATGCCGCCTCTTTGAACTCGCCATTTTCGTTTATAGTTCCAGCTATTATAGAAGGTTTATAATAAAGTCCACCATTTACAATAGAAGAAAAAGCCAACGCCGTCTGTAGTGTAGTCACATCTAACCCCTGCCCAAAAGTCATATTTGCATATCGAATAGCATTACCTTCGTGCTCACGAGGTGAAATTATAGTACCGGCATTTTCATTAGCTAATTCTATTCCGGTTAACTCGCCTAATTTAAATTTATCGTGATAATATTCATATAATCTATCTCTTGATTGCCTATTAATCTCCCCTCCTCCAAGCCATCTGGCTGCCTCCACTGTACCTGTATTTAGAGACCAGTTCAAAACGTGTTGCATTGTTATCTCCCCAGTCTCACCCTTGCTGGCGTTATTTATAACATAATCACCAATTTTTACACTGTCAGTGTTATAATATTTCGATTCCGGTGTCATAACTCCATAATCAATAGCTGTAGCCATCGTAGCAGTTTTTAGTACAGAGGCGGGTTCATAAGGAAACGATATCACATTATTATTAAACAGCTTACTCTCCGTAACCTTATATAGATGATTTGGATCATAAGTTGGCATATTAGCCATAGCTAGAACCTTTCCTGTCATAGGGTCTAACACTATAGCACTTGCTTGATCTGCGCCTGTTTTCTTTAGCCCCTCTTCTAACGAGCTCTCAACTTTTGACTGAATATTTCTATCTAAGGTTAAAACATAATTCACGCCATTCTGTGCCGGAATATTAACATTTCTGTCATCAATTGATAATGGTATAGAACGAACATCTGTCACCGTTTTTAGCATTCCGTCCTTTCCTCTAAGAGAAGTATCATTATATTGTTCGAAGCCATAAACACCATTCCCGTCATTATCTACAAATCCTAATACCTGACTCGCCAATTGACCTTCTGGATAAACTCTTTGCGAAACTGGATCAAAGCCTATACCAGCTAGACCTTCTTCTTTTAAGCGCTCTGCGTTTGTTCTAGATACTTTTGTGGCCAGAACCTGATAACGAGTTTCTGTGTAATCTAAATATTTCTCAAAATTCTTGCGTGTGTTTCCGCCTATGATTTTGTTAATTGTATCAATTACCTTTTTCTTGTCGCTAACTTGAGTAGGATCGGCCCAAACTGTATATACAGTCTCATTCATGACCATCTTTATAGGCTTGCCATTATCTAATGTATATATCTCTCCCCTATCGGCATGCAAGGTGAACTTTTTTATATGCTCGCTATCAGCTTGTTCGGAAAAATAATTATGTTTAATAACCTGAATATCAAAAAGACGAACTACAGCAATCGACGCTGCAATGATAACAATAAACATCAGCACTTTTATTCGATTATAGCTCATCTTTATAAAATCTACTCAGTAACGTGTTTTATGTCGTCTGGAGTAACCATTGCCTTGGCAACGTTACTGTTCTTTACGTTCTGTAATGCTGTTAGACGCGCATTCTCAACTTCTAACTCACGCTTTTTGTCTGTTAATTCAGCAATTCTATCAGATGTATTATTTGCTGCATAATCTATTCCAGACACACGAGTAGCCTGTGTTAAGTATATCAAACCCAGTATCAAAATCATAAGTGCAATTATTATCGTATGCGACACTGGGCCAAGTTTTATAGCAGATGCAAAAGCAACAGTGTTTTGATTGCGACCATAATTACCTTGGCGCCGGCTATTAAATTGTACGGTTCGTTGAGACATTGTATTTTTGTGGTGGTATATTTTTATTTATTTTTATTTCTGGTTGTTGGGAGCAATAAAGCCCCCAACAATTCTAAAAAGATTATTTTACGCGAACAGAAACTTTTGTTTCATTGTTCTGGAAGTGTACGCGGATGCTTTTTGGCATAGCAACCCCTTTCTTTTTGTTTTTATTTTTTCACAGCGACACGTAGTTTAGCACTACGAGATCGCGGATTGTGAACGTCATTCAGTGCGCCATCTATAGGATGTTTAGTCAAAATCTGAAGTTCCGCCTCATAGCCAGATTTCTGCTGTTCAGAGAAATATTGTTTTACAATTCTATCCTCTAAGCTATGAAAACTTATTATACCTACTCTACCGCCTTTATTTAATAACTTTGGTAATAATGGCATAATTTCTCTAACTTGCTTCAATTCATCATTTATATACATTCTGATGGCTTGAAAGGTGCGTGTCGCAGGATGAATTCTTTTCTTACCCCTACTGACATAGTTTTTTTCGATAATTTCAGCGAGCTCCCCTGTTGTTGATATTGGCCTATTAGAAATAATCGCATCAGCGTATCGTTCCGCTGTACGCCTAGTTTCCTCTCCATATTCAACTATTACATTAATGAGATCTTTTTTATCAGCATTATTTACAAAATCATACGCTGATATTTTTTGTCTTCTGTCCATTCTCATATCAAGTGGACCATTACGTAAAAAGGAGAACCCTCGCTCAGCAATATCAAGCTGCGGTGACGACACCCCCAAATCTATCAATACCAAATCAAACTTTTTTTGCTCTGCTATTAATCGTTTTGCTG
>JAZRKC010000058.1:0-4139 GCA_045646155.1 Saccharimonas sp. (SeqCode) | reverse complement strand
ACCATTGCATTAACAAGACTTAGTATGCGGTTTTTTTGGAGTTGCTCCTCTATACGTTTTTTATTTAGCTCTTTCCTATCTGCTTCTTCTGCTTTTATTATTATAACAACGAAAATTGATACCGCCGCGGTAATCCCGTAGTGTATTAAGTTCATCTCGAGTAGTTCAATAAAAGGGAGATTTCGTATACTATCAGTAATTAATGACGCTCCCGCTACGCAGGTCAATGTCAAAAAGGACAGAAAGGCTCCAGTTCTTTTGGTGTATACATAAGAGGCTACGATTAATATTGCCCACGAAACAGTTACTGCTGTTGAGAAGTTTAAACAAAATAATATATATACCACAGCAAATAAATGGTATACGATTAGATAAGCTATGGTAATTTTGAGTGGACTGTTTTTGGATGATACTTGTAATAGGCCTATCAGTATCCACAGTATACTTATTACATAAAAAGGTATTCCGTTTATCCAAAATACATAGTCTGGATTAATGAATCTATCTATAAGAGAGCTTACAAAAACTATGATAGGTATAAAAATCCCACAGTAAGCAACCACACGTTCTGTTTTTGGACTGATATCTACAAATTTTTCATCCTTTATGTCCATAGTAATATTGTATAGATATTGTTTATGCTTGTAAATGATTAGATTACAGGCGATTCGTTTTTTAGAGAGGCCTTGTGTAATTTGTATTTTGGATCACATCTTTCTACTTCTGTCCAGAATTTTTTTGAATGATTCATATGCATAGTATGGGATAGTTCATGTATCAAAACATAATCTATTAGCTCGTCGGGCAATTTCATGAGTGCTATGTTTAGGCTAATTTTTTTTGACGAGCTACAGCTCCCCCATCTACTACAAGCGTGACTAAAGCGAACAGAAGAATATTCGAAATTGTATCGTTCTGCTAGATATTTAATTCTGCGTGGTAAATATTCTTTGGCTTCCTTTCGTAGGATTTTTGCAACATAATCTCGAATTTGTTGTTGAACTTCCGTATCAGATATATTATGAGAAGGCGGTATATATACTAGCAATAGTTGTTTTTGGAGTTTAACTTCTGGTTTTGATATCAAACCTGTTTTTATGACGGCTATTTTGTGATTTTTTCCAATAGATTGCTTATCGTTGTATATATTACTACATACGCTCAATCTTATCTTTTTTAGATTCTCTCTAGAATCTTTTATTGTCTTTTTTATATAAAGAACAGGAGTTAAGCTTGAGGCGTATACTATATAGCGCCCATCTGTACCTAATCTAATACGTAAATTTCTTACGTTATTACGTCGTCGTACTATTATTTCACCTAGTTCGTCATCTACAAAAGATGTCATTGAATGATTCTTATACTTTTAGACGGCATACCTTTTTGTTCTACAGGTTTTTTGTTTGGTAGATTTACATCTTCTTTGCTGACGTTCGCTACAACTGTGCGTGCTTGAGATATGTAGGTATGTTTACCGCTGATAACAATAGTTTTTTCTGAAATCTTTGGTTTTTCAAATGATTTTACTATTTGCTCAAAAGTCTCTTTGTTAATTTTATTTTTCTTTAGTGTACGAGATGACGCAGTTGCCTTGTCTACCTGAACCCAAATAAATGTTGGCACGTATCCGTTAGATTTTGCCCAATACGCAAACTCTGAACGACTTTTGAACGTGTCGCCGTTACCTTCAAGGACAAAAGATTCTCTAGTTTGGGAGATTTTTGATAATACAAAAGAGGTTAATTTATTCGCAGCGTCTTCGTCTTTTGCTAAAGGTTCTATCGCTAGAGGATCTATGTATGGTATTTTGAACATTTCGGAAAATTTTTCAGCAAAGTAGCTTTTGCCGCTGCCAGGTATACCTACCATCATAATTGCTAGCGGTTTGGACAATTTTAGGGATTTCATGTGATTAGTATAACAGATATTTTTTAATGTTTATAGTAAAATACCCCGTCAAAAGACAGGGTATTCGCTCTATTTGAAATTGTGCCAACCGTGTTTTACTCCATATTTTCGATCGTACAATATTTCTTTTGTATCGACCGAAATAATGACATGTCCGTGTTTTTCTCCAAGACCATCTGGCTCATGACTATAATAGACATGAACTAGCTCTCCTTTGTCAGAATCTTTAACGTCAACGAAATAATTAAAATCATCAGGTATATCTAATGATTCAATCATTGATGAATAAGCGATTTTGTTTAATTCGCTTTTCAAGAGACGTTCGTCGTCTAGGCGTTTTATCTTTTTGTCTAATTTATCGAGGGACGATTGTAAACGAGATTGCTCGGATACGATTTTTGTGTAAACGTCCATCGTTTGTAGATAACGTCTATGTAGACGGCGTATATGATTTATTTGAGCATTTGCTCCTGGATTTTTACCGGTACATTTATATCTGTAATGTATGGTTGCTTTTCTGTTCTTGCGAATATGCGATCTGCTTTTTGTGGCTATAATTTGTATCATAGGATACTCATTTTCCGCTTCTATCAAATCTAAACGTGCTCGCAAGAGTTTTTCGCCTACTGTTATGCGCTGGATAGAGACACATAACAGCGATTCCATGACAGCTTGTCTCTGTTCTCTGATTTTCGCGTATTGCATCTCTCTCCTATTCAAGAGCGAACGTTACCACTATAATATATAACAGTAATAAAATCAAATATAGGCATTTTGCTAAAATTATAAAACTGTACTATATTTAGTAAATTTGATATAATATATATTGGTATAGGGGATTAGTTTAGTGGTAAAATAGAGGTCTCCAAAACCTTTGTCAAGTGTTCGATTCACTTATCCCCTGCCAAACAAGACGCGTCGGTAGAGCTGGCGTGTTTTTTTTGTGGCGTTATGATGATTTTAAGTAGAAAAGCCGAGGGTGAAGGGGTTGCGGCGGAGCCGTTGTCGGCTTTGGTGGGAAAGTTATTCATCAATTCCAAGTATGAATGGGGTTGCGGCGGAGCCGTCGCCGTCTTTTATCGTGACATTGGCTTTTAGATAAACGGCAGGTGTTGTAGGCGTTGTATAATCTAGAAAAGGACCGATATACATATAATTCATATTAGAAGATCCCATCCAGGCACTTGTGCTCGTTCCACCTCCATTGTTACCAGTAACGGTAGGAGTTCTGGTATAAGCGAACCAAACTCTTCTTCCACATGTATTGTATTCAAAAGCACTAAGTTGAAGTCTACCACAAGTATAATCTCCTGGCCCATTCGTGCCATCAGAAGAATACATAATGTCATTTATATCTGGGAGCCCCACTTTACCTTGCCAAGTTAAAACACTACTTCCATCGCCATTTGCGTAAACATGTGGCACTGTTTTTATACCATCATATATTGTATTTCCGGGAGTGTGTGCGAATCGTTTGGCGGAATCATTAGATTTTCCTGTTGGGTTTCCGATTTTCCATAAAGCATCTTCGATATAATCTTGGGCCTTGTAATATCGCTTAAATATACCTGTTTCGGCATCTGGATTTTTAATACCATAACTCGTAGAGTTATTTAAATATCCTCCATTTCCTGAATTATTTAGCATTATTGACAGAGTGTTTTTACCCCATTGAGCTGTTTGGTTATATCTGTCGCTACCCATATTAAATTCACCAATAGAAGTTGCTCTAACTATTTTCATTCTTTTTTCAGTTTTAGTGCCATTTGAAACATTAAATGTTCCAATAATTCGCCATTTTTCACAAGCCATAGAATCTTCTTCGGATTCGGTATAAGCACCAGTTAGACCACTAATTTTATCTCTATCGCAGTTAAAATACACATAATTTTTTGGGCATGGTCCGATATATCTTCTGTTGCCATCAGGATCGAGCGATGCTACATATGTGTTTTGTGAACAATTTGCGTCACGAACATCTTTGCCGTTCAAATCATCTACTACGTTAGTAGCCTTCTTGTCTTTATAAATGGCAACTACTGTTGTATCGCCAGTAACAGTATAAGTAGCATCAATACAAACATTATTTACTCCCCAACAATTGAATATCTTTAATGGGTCTGTCACGTTAGGGTTGGCTGGCAGAGTGCCGATTGGGTCATCTTCCCAGACTTGTCTGGTTTTATCGCTGTCTGGAATTGTGCCTTCGCTACCTGAGTCAAAGGTGACGG
>JAZRKC010000057.1:0-8041 GCA_045646155.1 Saccharimonas sp. (SeqCode) | reverse complement strand
CACATACAAAAAGAAGCGTATGTTAATCGTTGATGAGGCATGGCAATTGATGAAATACGAAGATTCTGCAAACTTTTTGTTTAGTCTAGCGAAACGCGCCCGCAAATATTACCTAGGTCTAACAACAATTACACAGGACGTCGAAGATTTTATGGGTAGCAAAATGGGACGCGCAATTGTAGCAAACTCTTCATTGCAATTATTACTAAAGCAGTCATCTAGCGCCGTAGATGTTCTATCTGATGTATTCAAACTAACAGAAGAAGAAAAAAAGCGTCTAGCTAATTTCCCGGTTGGACAAGGCCTGTTCTTTGCTGGTCAAAATCACGTTCATATTCAAATTATCGCCAGTGAAACGGAAACGCAGTTAATTACGACCAATCCTCAGCAAGATTTAAAGCAATCACTACAACAAGGACGCAGCTAATAAATGGATAATCAATCAGGAGGCGACAAATACAATCCGGGCGACAAAAGATGGGGTGACCACTACGATGGTTATTTTAACCACTCCAATAGCTCGTCTGTTGATAGTGATGCGCCTTTTGATAATGAAACAAGTAGTTCATTACATGACGCCGAAACGTCCACGAATAATGACACCGAACCTTATGACAGTAGCGATTCTACTGAAACTGTCAAAAGATCGGAATCTTCGGGATCATCAAACAATTGGAATGTAAACGTTGGCAGTAAATCAAATGCCGTAAAATCACTTACCAAAAAAGTTGTCCTGAAAAAATCAGCACCAATCGGTGCTGTTATCGCTGTAGTATTATCGATAGCTGGCTTGGTTAGCTTTTTTGGTGGCCCAGGACTGTTAATTGTTCACGTAACCGAAATGTTGACAGAAAAATTTAACTACCAGCTAGGACCATCTCAAAATAGAAGAAACAGGATACTAAAAGCAAAAATGGAAAACGCAACAGCTGGATGTAGCAGATTATCACCAGCCAAATGTCGTTTCTCTACATTCTCCGATAGAGAGATAAGGGATTTCAAAAAAGCTGGCTTCAAGGTAAATGCAAAGAAAACTACTATATTAGGTAGAAACGTCATACAGAGTGTAGAGCTAGATGGCAAAACATACAACGCTAAAGATTTCTATAGAGCCACCAGAAGTGACCCTAAATTTAGAAATGCAGTCAATACTGCGTTTAATATGAAATACCGCACATTATCAGATGGAATATCAAAACGCACGTTCAAAAAACGTGGCGTACACAAAGGTAGGCCATTTAATGCGTCTGATACAGATAGCGATCGAAAAGAAAAGATAAAAGCAAGATCGAAAAAAATAACTAATCGTTTCAGAAGTAGAGCAACAGGTAGCACTGACACTAGCACCGAAGAGGGTAAGACTAATAAACCCATGAAACAAATATACACTGAGTATTCAAAGGCAATAGACGAAAACAAAAACGGCATGAATACTTTTAGTCTGGCAAATCAGCATAGTGCCGGAATGGAAGCTGCAAAAAAAGCAACAGACATCGGTGTTGGGTCATTTAAAGGACTAGCCGGTTCGGTAAAAATTACAGGCGCCTTAGATGATGCATGCCACATACATGGAACTATAGTTGTAGCAAGCCTAATATCAAAGGTAATTAAATCTGCTGCTATGATTGAATTTGCGCTGATGTTTATGAAAACAGCTGGACTAATAAAAGCTGGACAAGCTACACCAGCAGATACAAATCATATGGGAAATCTGATTACAAAAGTAGTAACCGACAAAGAGACTGGTCATAAAACAAAATCAGGAACTGATTCATATGGCTATAGATATGCTGCATTTGGTGACAAGGGAATTGACGATAATGCATCTTTGGCTGTCGTAGGAGTATCATTTCCTGATTGGATGAAAAAAGGACTAGAAGAAATTTATAATTTATTAGGCAAAAAAAATATAAATACAGCATGTGAAATTAATAATAACCCTGCTGTTCAAATATTATCTTTTGGACTAGGAGCTACCTTAGCATTCTTTACGGGTGGACTATCGTCGATCGGAAATATTGCACTAAAAACAGTAATACATTTAGGTGTAGGATTCTTCATATCGGCAGTAATTACACCTGCTATAATAGACATCTTGACCGGTACACTAATAAATGACGATTTGTTTGGAGAATCTGCCATGAACGTTATCACATCTGGCGCAGGAGCGTTACTTAGCGCATCTGGAACAGAAGGCGGAGGTATGCTAGCAGAACGAGGACAAACTGATGATATTATGGAGACACATTATCAGACTATAGCAGAATACAAAGAGCTAGATAGATCACAAAAAAGCCCACTTGATATATCAAGTCCTAATACATTTCTAGGTAGTTTATATTCTCAGTTAATACCTTATTTTAGTAGCACTTCAAACTTAGCTTCAATAGTAACTTCTATATCCAATATATCGACCAGTGCATTAAGCAATATAATGTCTCCAAAAGTAAGTGCGCAAACAGACCCTAGGAAAGATGATACATATTCAGATTGCACAGATTACGATGTCGTAGATATGAATCTTGCAACAGACCCGTTCTGTAACCCTATAAGCGGAATACCAAAAGAAGTACTAGATTTAGACCCAATAGAAATTATATCTTGGTTAGAAGATCCCGCAAACTCATTAGATGGAGATACGCCACTTATCGACGAAGAGGGCAGACCACAAAACGAAGTATACAAAAAATACATAAGTCAATGTTTCGATAGGGATGTCGATGCTCCTTTTGGCCATATAAGTGATGACCCAGATATAAAAGGCGAAACCAAAGACTGTTACTTCTCCACAGATACCATAGAAGGTAAATCATATACTAATGGATCGTTGGCAAAAAAATACATGGCAGCTCATTATATAGATAATCGAGTGGTAGTAAATATGGAAGGCGATGATCCAGATGGATTACTCTCTGGAGTACCTAGAGAAGACAGTATAACGCCAGAATATGACGACATACTAGCTAGTCAATCTATGCTAGATGCATTATATGATCCAACTCAGACAGACCCTTATGACACAATATTAGCAGACGAGGATGAATTTATATACGAAGATGATTCTGATAATATATACACAACAGAAAATACAGCACAAAAACAAACTCCTCTAGAAATATACTCCGCATCAGCAAAAAGTCTATTAGATAATATGTCGGCTACGATAGTTAGACCATGGGAAACAAAAAGTAATCGCTTATTTAAAAAAGGATTAGTATATGAATAGATTTATATGTGCAGCTATCGCCATTTTACTACTCACAGGTACTATATTTTCACCAATCGCTAGTGCAATAGAGTTAGACGCGGAAGCACAACGATGGTTCTATTCACAAAATGATCAAATATACTATGATGATTTTGACTGCAATCCAGATGAGCAAGACGAACAGTCATCAGGTTCATCAACATATGGCGGTAGCGGAAAAATACCAGAGGGAAATAAAAACATATATATAACTGGCGACTCTATAACAGAGGGTAGTGCTACTAAGTATAAAAACTCACTAAAGTCCATCGGATATGATGCAACAGTAATCGCAAAACATAGTATGAAAATCGACTGGGGACTAGCGCAAATGGACAGTAATTTAGATAGTCTCAAAAGCGCAGGCGCTATTATCATTGCATTCGGAACAAACGGCGGTACTACAGATGAGTCTATATCTACAACGATTAAAAAAATTAAAGAACTTAACCCATCAGCAGCTCTGTTCTGGGTCGATTTAGCGTCAGTACAAGGTGCACAAAGCTATGTGAATGAAGCTATCATGTCTGGTAACAAAGCTATCTACAAAAATACATCCCTAGGATATAGCGTAATTCAATGGGCGCAAGCAGTCGATCCATCTGTTTCTCCAACTAGTTCGCAGGCTCCATACAAAGATGCAAATCATTACATAAAAGACGATTCGTATTTCGTTCACCCAAACAGCTCAGGTACAGAAGCTCTGTCTTCATTAATAGTTGACGCCATAAATAAAGCTGCTGGTGAAAATAATAGCGACACTCCTAGTAGCAGTGGCGTACCAGAAAACACACGAGACTACAAAGGTAGAGAAATATTCACTAAACAGCAGCTAGACAAAATCAAAAGCTATCAACCAACTTACCAAGCTTCAGCTTCCAAATATAACGTGCCTTGGCAAATGCTAGCTGTCGTGCATATCAGGGAGACTAACTTGGGATTAGTAAATCCATCAAACGGTCAAGGACTATTTCAATTCTATGACAAAAGAAATAGTGGAGAGTTTCCTCCAGGACCAGTGTCTCAGGAAAATTTCAAAAAACAAACAGATGAATTAGCATATAGACTAGCTAATGTTTATGCGGGAAAATTCAGAGAACAGCTAAAAAATAATGACCCTAACGCTGTGAAATATGCTTTCTTTAGCTATAACGGTAGAGCATCTGTCTACATAACGCAAGGAATTAAACTAGGATTTAGTAGAGAACAAGCAGAAGTAGGGGAAGGTTCTCCTTATGTCATGAATCTAGCTGATGCGAAACGAGACCCATCAGCAGCAACCCCTGGAACATGGGGGCAAGTCAAAAGAGATGCCGGAAGAATTGAATATCCAGCAAACAATGATTACGGAGCCTTTGTTATGTATAGCGCTATAAGTGGACTAAGTACATCGTCAACACCGGGGTTATCATTAGCAGAAGATGCATGCTCAGACACGGACGAAGAATACGATGAAACAGCTGGTAATGCTGCAAATGCAGGTGGGTTGTCCAAAGCTCAAGCAATTCGTTTAGTTCAGCTATATGGTGCGAACAAAAATAATTCATCAGCTAGATATGCAGGTAGTCACTGGAATCTTTGCGGTGGACGAGGAGCTAACTGTGTAACGTTTTCGAAATGGTTTATAAATAGATTTACATCCACTAATTATGCTTCGCTCGGTAACGGTGGAAGTGTCGTAAATACACTCAAAGCGCGCGGAGTACCAACAGGAACTGAACCTAAACCGTTTGCCGTATTCTCCGTATCGTCAGGAGGTTATGGGCATACAGGTGTTGTATTAGGTATAGAGAGTAATGGCAAGGTTATAGTTGGTAACGCAGACTGCTTCGATAGAATAGGATATGGGGCAGGAGATGGAATAAATCCAAAAACAGGTTCTGCCTTCATTAATCCTACTCAATACACAAAAAACACCTACATGGCAAAAGGTAAAACAACTTTCGCATATGTAGATGTTATTGTCGAAGAAATAGAAGAATATCTAAAAACAGGGGAATAAATGAATAATCGTTTAATAAAAGTTGTAACAATAACAACATTACTAATATTCGCTACATCGATAGCAATCATTTTCTTCGCTCAGTCAAAAAGTCAATATCCAGATAACCAAAAAATAATTAACTTATCTGAGTATACAAAAGGTAAACCTACAGACAAAGAGACTGTAGAGTATATAGAATATGATTTATTTAGGATGATAAATCTCAACAGTTCAAAAAAATACGAATCAAATGAAATCAAAGATATTTTTATTCGCAAAGATACATTTAGTCAATTCTACGACAAAGATACTGATGTACATACCGTGCATTTCATACTTGATATAAAAAGCATCAAACAATCCTATAATGTATCATATCAATGGACTAGCGACCATCATAGAAGTGAAGATATAGATGAATATGGGACAGGTGTGAAATGTCTGCCAAAAGAGCGTTTAATATATGGCGATTTCAATTGTAAAGACATGTTTACAGAAGAGGAGGATCCTTTTGCTGACATATTACCATTTTCTACAATGGAATACACAATCCGCCAATCACCATCAGCAGATAATACTCTGAATATAACAATCAATACATCTGCAGCAGACGAAAGAATAGACCCAGACGGAGCTGTAGAGAATTATAAGCAACAAGCTACCCAATATCTACTAGACAATAATGTCGATTTAGAAAAATATAAGCTAAACTACGAAATAATTCATGCGTCTTTGTACTAGCTTTTTAGCGGCATAATTACTTGTATGTAATTAGTATCGTCTTTTGCCGCCGTTAGCACGCATGGCGATATTTTTCCGCTAAATCTAAATCGAATCATATCACCCTCAGTAGCGCTCAAAGCTTCTGACACGTATCTTGAATTAAGAGTTACTTGCCCATTACTAGATATTTTAGCATCAGCTACGCTTGTGTTTTCACCAAGTTCACTTGCTATAGAGCGTATAACTAGCTGCTGCTCCTTTTCATCAGCCTCTAAGGTAATACTGCCTCCAGAATCACGTGCAAACAGTCCAGCTACTTTAACAATCCTAGAAAAGTCATTTGATTTTAAATCTACGATTGTTTCAGATTCTCTTGGTATAAGCTGGCGATAATCCGGATATTTTCCATCAATTAATCTACTCGTAATTTCTGCTTCGCCAACACGAAAGCGTACTTGAGTATCGTCAAATAGTACCTCAACTTCTTCAGTAGAATCATTTATAACTCGCAAAACCTCTTGTAAACTTGTAGCTGGGACTATAGCGTCTATCTCGCTTTTTGTCTTCATTAAACGTCTCTCTGAAAGCCTGTATCCATCAGTAGAGGCTAAATATAAATATCCATCCACTGAATGCCAATATACGCCCATTAAAACAGGGCGTGTAGTATCATTACTGCTCGTAACAATCGTTTGACTAACAGCCTGTTTAAAATCAGCTACTGTAATTTTATAAATAACTGCTTCTTTTTCATCAATTGCTGGTAGTTCAGGAAAATCAGACGCGTCAACGCCACTTAGCTTAGAAGAAAACTTACCAGACGACAAAGACATAACAGTACCTTTGCTCGATATATCTACTGTATCATGAGGTAAGTTAGATACAAATTCACCTAGTAATTTAGCAGGTATGGTGATTTCTCCTTGTTTCGTTACTTTAGCGCCTATATAGCAAGTTGTTGCAATTTCCAAATTTGTTGCTGCTACTAACAATCTAGTACCTTCTGTTCTAATCAAAATATTGTTTAGGATAGGTAGTCCTGATTTGTTACTAGCTACTCGACTAACTGCGTTCAATGCTCTAGCTAAATTTTCTTGCTTAACCGAAAGTTCCATAATTATAATATACCTTTCTTTCTTGAATTGGTTGATATTATTATAGACATTGTGGAAAATGTGTATAAGTTACTATTTAACAGATATAAACTATGCAAAAATGTCGGTGTATAATGTGGCGCAAAAAACATGGAACAAAAGTGTATATACAGTACTTTTATCCACGTGCAACATGGCGTAAATACGGCCAATAATAGTATCGTGGATAAGTGATCACATTTTTTACTCACGAATACCATAGGTTTATTCACATGTTCTCCACAATTATGCATATAATTTATCTCTAATTTCCGAAACTTGTTCACGTATCATGAAATCTAATTTTATAGCTTTTTCGATTTTTTCTACGCTGTGAATAGCGGTAGTATGGTCTTTTCTTCCGAGCTCTTTGGCAATTTGTGGAAAACTCATATGAAGTTCACTGCGAAGCAGATACATAGCTATTTGACGAGGTGTAACGATATGTTTATCTCGCTTATTTCCACAGATATCTTTGACGCTAATTTGAAAATGTCTCGAAGTTTTGTCTATGATTTGTTTCGCTGTGATATGCTGTGGGCGCGATTGACGGATTCCGCCTAGTAATCCTTCTGCCGTAGTAATGTCTGGTTCAATTCCGCGCATTTCGGAGTAAGCGAGTAATTGATTAAGTACACCCTCTAGTTCGCGAATGTTAGTTTTTACATTATTAGCTAGATATTCAATAGTATCTCGTTCTAACTCTACACCAGAAAATGAAGCTTTTGTTTCTATGATGGCACAACGCGTCTCGAAGTCTGGCATTTGTATGTCGATTGACATACCCCACTCGAATCTACTGCGTAAACGTTCTGTCAAAGTTGGTATGCTATGTGGCGGCTTATCGGAGCCGATGATAATTTGCTTATTAGCCTGATGTAATGCATTAAAGGTATGAAAGAACTCTTCTTGGGTTTTTTCCTTACCTGCGATGAATTGCATGTCGTCGACTAT
>JAZRKC010000056.1:0-3292 GCA_045646155.1 Saccharimonas sp. (SeqCode) | reverse complement strand
ACGATTTACAAAGAAAAATAGCCTAATTTCGGCTATTCGTCTTGCTGGCGGAGAGAGGGGGATTCGAACCCCCGATGAGTTGCCCCATACCGCTTTTCGAGAGCGGCCAGTTCAACCACTCCTGCATCTCTCCAAACCTATCGACATTATACTTCAAGATTAGACATCTACCAATAACCTCTCGTGATTTCTTGTATAATCAATATATGCAAGATTCCATTTTTACGAAAATAATCAAAGGTGAATTGCCTTCTTACAAAATATATGAAGACGACAACACTTACGCATTTTTGGATATAAATCCTATAATGCCGGGACATACGTTAGTAATACCAAAAAAACAAGTGCAATTTATATGGGATTTAGAACAAGATGATTATCAATCTCTGATGAAATCTGTCAAAAAAATCGGCACACACATGAGAAACGTTCTGCCTCAGAAACATATTGGCATCAAAGTGGTAGGTCTAGATGTACCGCATACACATGTACATCTAGTGCCATTTGATACGGTTGAAGAATATGATCGTGTCGTAGGTAACTTAAATATGAGTGATAAAGATTTCAAAGAAATCGCAAAAAAACTACAAATCAATGATTAAAATAATAGCAATCGGAAAAAAGCACGAATCCTGGATAATAGATGGCCTAGAACGCTACCAGAAGCGCCTGAAGCAGCCTTTTGACGTCAATTGGGAACTTATACCTCATTCAAGCCAAACAGGGCTTGTAGCGCGTCAAAACGAGTCAAAGGATATTATGTCAAAACTCTCACCAACTGATTACGTGATACTATTAGACGAGCGTGGAAAACTCATCGATTCCCCTTCTTTGTCAAAACATATCGAACAGCAATTTTCGGCAAGCAAAAATATCGTCATGATTATCGGCGGAGCCTATGGCGTAGACGAGCAACTAATAAATAGAGCAAATCTCGTATTATCGCTTTCGCCAATGGTTTTTCCTCATCAGTTAGTGCGTTTAATTTTGATTGAACAAATCTATCGTGCGCAAGAAATATTTTTGAAACATCCGTATCATCATATATAAACAAGTGTTATCGATACCCCGCCCAATTTACAGGCGGGGTATCAACCCTCTATGGAGATAAACTATCGAGAACAACGAATTTATTTTTGTTGATCATTACGATCAGTTGTCTCGATAACATTCTCAATTGCAGATTCGAACCAATATTTGTTGCTATTTTCAGGTTCAAATTCACAAGAAGAATCAAAAATTTCCTCTATATAAGGAACTTTTTCCTCCTCTAAAGGCACTTGAGATTTTTCCGCTTCAAAGTTGTCTTTTTCAAGCATTTAAACTCCTAACGGGGGTCGGAATTTGTAACTTTCGTTACGCTTTGATTGTATCATACGACATGCTCATGTTCATATATAACCATAATCATATTGACACATTGTTAAATTTGTGCTAGTATAAAAAGTATCAAAAGTTAAACGAAAGAATATGAAAACAAAAATATCAAAAATTTCAAAAATATTTATAGCATATATCAGCGTTTTTACATCATTAGGTATATTTATGCATGATAGTCGCCTAGACAAGATGACTCTAGTAGCTATAGATCACCCACATTATGCCAAAGAGGCGCACATCAACAAAAGCACTCACCAAAAAGCAAAAGTATTCCTAGAAACCGAATCACATGTTCACTCTGATCATTCTGTTATTAGCCATTTATTGCATTCGAATATATTCAGGACAACGAACAGTATTCCTCCGAGACGTGACCATCAAAACAGTACGATAATGAACTTTGACGACGACACAGACACTGGTCGACACGCCTTTGACGACGTAAACTTGCCTATCTTGTCTTAATATTAATTATCAGATAAAACTTCTAGCTCATTGGCTAGTCTCTGTACGAGCGCTTGTTTTGAAATCAATTGCTTACGACTATCTTCCACTAATTCAGCTGGAGCTTTTGTTACATATTCTTCGTTCGCTAACCTATTTTCCAATACTTTAACTACATTACGAGCTTCAGCTAGTCGTTTTTCAAGATTTGTCTGATGCTCATAAATAGTATCAGCATCTAAATCTAACCATACATCACGACCACTAGAAGCTAATCTCAAACCACGTGGCTGGTCAACTTTTTCCATACTCTTTGCTCGAGTCAATTTCAAAATCAAATCAGCATTATCTTCTGCCAAAGTATCATCTACATACAATAAGCTATATCGCTCATTGCCAGGTAATTCACTCATTACATAGCGCACCTCAGTAACTAATCGCTTCAAACGACCAAATTCACCTGCGGTAATCTCGTGAAATTCTTTTTGTTCTGGCCAACTTTCACCCGCCAACAACGTATCATGCCAATTTATAGCCTGCCATATAGTCTCTGTAACAAACGGCGCAAATGGATGCGCTATTTTCAAAATTGTATCAAGTACATAAGCTGCCATAGAAACGTTTTTTTCCACTTTGGCTACTTCTATATACCAATCCGCTACATCATCCCATAACGTATGATAAACCACTTCAGCAGCCTCAGAAAATCGATAATCCGCCAACTGTTCAGAAACGAGTTGCGATGCATGATTTAATCGCTCTATAATCCAATGATCAGCCAAAGAAACTGGCTCTGGCGTAGGTTCAACTTCGATATCGCCTACCATAGATTCAACAAAACGCGCAACGTTCCAGAGCTTATTACAGAAATTACGTCCAGCTATCACCTTTCCTTTGCTAAATGCCTGGCTCTGAGCAGCAGAACGACTAGCAATTATCCCCATACGAAGAGCATCTGACCCAAATTCTGTCACATATTCTATAGGACTAACGACATTCCCCTTTGATTTACTCATCTTTTGGTTGTGTTCGTCATTTACCATGCCATGCAAATAAACATCCTTAAATGGCACTTTGCCAATACGATACAACCCTAGCATAATCATACGGCTCACCCATGCATAAAGAATGTCATATCCGGTCTCCATAACTGCCGTCGGATAAAAACGCGCCAAATCGCTATCTTTTAACGCCTCAGTAGTAATATAAGGCCACTGACCGCTGCTAAACCACGTGTCAAACACATCCTCGTCCCTGATGTAAGTTACCCCATCTACAACTATTTCCTTTTCATCAACACGCTCGTCATAAATCCAATCATCTGGATTGTTTTCATTTTGAAAAGCAGGTATAGGAATACCCCAAGGTATCTGACGGCTTATATTCCAGTCACGGATATTTTCTAAATAATCAATCAATAATTTACCACGATTATCTGGTATGAAACGTATCGAATTAGCCTTTATGG
>JAZRKC010000055.1:0-3821 GCA_045646155.1 Saccharimonas sp. (SeqCode) | reverse complement strand
GCAGAAATAGATAATCGTCGTCGCGAATTTATGAAAAAACCTGCCGATATACTACAATACAAGGCGAAATTAATAGAACGTATCGAATATTATCTAGACGGTAAATTAGCATTAATTCATATACCATGGGAAGAAATAGCTAAATATAGCGACAGATATAACCCAAGCGTATTAGTATTAGACGAAATGAGGCTAGTAGAGAGCGTTGAAGTGGCTTGCGCTATCAAAACATATCCAGATGGTAAATTAACCGGAAAAATACGCTCAAATACGCCAATTTCAAACGAAATCGCTGGATATTTTGGCGGAGGAGGTCATAGCTATGCTGCCGGTTTCAAGATTTACGAGTCATACGACAAAACAGTCAGTGAATTAATAGAAGCAACAAACAAAGCACTATCTAAATAATCATGAATTTTTATAATACGCCCCATAAAAAAATCGAAAAATTCAAACCCCTAAAAGACAACGAGGTTTCTATATACACATGCGGTCCAACCGTATATGACTATCCACATGTAGGCAACTGGGCATCTTATATATATTGGGATGTATTAGTACGTTTATTTATTGAGTCAGGATACAAAGTCAATCGCGTCATGAATATCACTGATGTAGGTCATCTAGTAAGTGACGCAGACAGCGGTGAGGATAAATTAGAAAATAGCGCAAAAAAAGAAAATAAAACCGCTTGGGAAATAGCTGAATTTTATACTAAATATTTTGAAAAAAATATGAAGCTATTAAATTTATTACCTCCTACACGTATAGCAAAAGCAACAGATTATATCGAGCAGCAACTAGATTTTGCAATAAAATTAAAAGAATTAGGATATACATACCAAACAACCGATGGTATATATTTTGACACATCTAAATTTACAAGGTATGCAGAATTTGCTCATTTAATTTTAGAGGAACAAAAAGCCGGTGCGCGAATTGCCGAAAATAACGAAAAACGAAATCCAAGCGATTTTGCTATATGGAAATTTACGCCACTAGGTCAGAAACGCGACATGGAATGGGAAACACCTGACGAACTGCTTGATTTACCAGGAGATGATAAAATAATGGGATTTCCTGGTTGGCATCTAGAATGTAGTGCTATAATCAAAGAATTTTTTGGAAATACTATCGATATACATACTGGCGGCATCGATCACATACCAGTCCATCACACAAATGAAATCGCACAAAGCGTAGCGTTGACAAATAAACCTCTTTCTAATTATTGGCTTCATTGTAATCACCTAAAAGTGAATGGCGGGAAAATAAGTAAATCATTACAAAACGGCTATACATTAGAACAGCTAGCAGACAAAGGCTATTCGCCGATGGATTTAAAAATGTTTGTCTTGCAAGGGCATTATCAAAGCGAAGGTAACTTTAGCTTCGACAATCTGGCTGCAGCAAAAAATAGGTTAGACAACTGGTTAGACTATGTTTCTCTCAGGCATCAAATCCATGACAGTATAACTGATGACAATATAAAAAATGGTGATGATGATTATATATCACTACATGCGTCAATTGGCGCAATATCAGAAGCGGTATCAAATAATCTAGATACACCGAAAGCTTTGTCTATAATAGACGATATATTTAATAGATTAGATTCTGTCGATTTATCAAAAATTCACAGACCAAGTTTCGTCCGACTTATTGAATATATAGATGACATATTTGGTTTGAATCTAATGCTATCTACTCCAGATATATCAGATGACATAAAAAGAACAATACTACAACGTCAACGCGCACGAGACAATAAGAATTGGAGCGAATCAGACCGTCTGCGCGATGAGCTGCTACAAAACAACATCAAAATCAAAGATACCGCACACGGTCCAATCTGGTCTATAAATAACAAATCTATTAATTAAGTATTTTTTATCGATCTCTTGACTACGCGAGATAGTGTTCTTGATTGCTTCAGTCTCTTTTTTCGACTACGTTCTAAGTAATCTTCCAATAGAACTTTCAATGAACCTGCAATAGGTATAGATATAATACCTCCTAAAATACCGAACATATACAAACCTATAGTAACGGCGGTTAATATAGCTAGCGGACTTAATTCTATCTTCTTTGACTGAATACGAGGAGCAATAGCGTTATTTTCTATCTGCTGATATATCATGAAGTAAACAACAAATACAACACCCGCAGGAATACTATTCATAGCTAGTAAAATCGTAACGATAATACCAGCTATAGTAGCTCCAAACATTGGAATTAATGAAAGTGTAAAACAAATAGCGATAGTTGGCAGAGCTAAATTAGCCGGCACTTCGCCAAAGAACATACTCAACAGAAATACTGTGAGACCAGCGCATAATCCATCTATAGCCGACACAGACAACTGACCGCTTACATATCCCGTAACTACAGCATATATACGGTGAACTATTTTCTGATGTCGTTTCATCTTTTCGTTATTGGAGTATAGCCCCCAAACACGCTTCATCCATTCTGGTCCCTCCACTAGCATTAAGAATGTCAAGAATAAAATCAAAATCGTCATAGCGATGCCAGACATGGCAGAGCCTATACCGTTCAATATATTTTGACTAAATGCAGTAGCCCATTTATTAACGTTATTCTTGATAGAAACAACTACCTGATCTACTTGAGGCTGTATATGATATTCTTCGACAAAATTACCAAAAGCATGCCATTGAGAAGAAAGATCTCGAATAGTTTCTGGCGCCGATTCAACAAATTTCATTGTCTGCTGAAAAATAGGTGGAACTACCAAGAAACACACCGCACCCAAAAACAGTATAACAAGCACAAATGCCAGTGCAGTACTAAGTGTACGATTCTTATTTGGCAATCGCTTGGTAATTGAACATACAGGACCATTTAAAGCCAAGGCTAGAAACAAAGCTATACCTACTATAAACAGAGCCGTACGTGCTACATACAAACCTAAAATCAACGCAGCAAATCCTATTACGACTAGCCAAAAACGAACAAACGTCTTTGTATCAATCTCTATGCGTACTTTCATGTATTTTATTATATAACAAAACAATAACGGTGTATATATCGACCAACACCTACCGCATAACTGTTATGCTATAATAGAATTATGAGAAAACTCAGAAACGAGTACAAAAAGATAATTCTAAAATATATCCCAAACTTGCCACAAAAAACATTACGCAAAAAATACATACGCGAACAAGTGCAAAAGATATCATCTATAATTTTGTCTGAAAATTATTTGATTACCGAAAAAATCAAATTCACCAAATCAAAATCCATCAATCCATACTCATCTAGTACAGAAATAGATTTATTATCTGTAGTACACCCGCATGATAATCCTCTTGTAAATGATATAAAGAATTCTTTTCCAAAAAATAAAAGAGTAAGTTTATTAAACATGCAAGCAGAAAAAGATAATGGAAGCTTCGTAGAATCAATCGCCGCAAAAGGGAAATATCATTATCAATTCATAGTAGGGTACCCAGAAGATATTTTGCATATTTGCGACTTAACAGATAGTGAACTCGAAAACTGCTATCTACAAGTTTTTCAGCATGCGAACAGGGGTGAAATAACACTGTGCGTAGCCTATAGAGAAGTCGCCGCAAAACACAATACACAGCGTTTTACATTATCTGGTTTATCTTTTTTCAAACTAGAACCTTTAGAAAACATAGCTAGCTTAGCGGGGACTCTTCGTTATTATGGGATATCTGTATATATAGCTTCTAGTAAACCTAAGCACTACACATTAGCGTCTATACGCTCAGCATTTCCTAGGTCTAAAACGATATATCCATACGATATTGTCAAAAAGACAGATATTT
>JAZRKC010000054.1:0-4093 GCA_045646155.1 Saccharimonas sp. (SeqCode) | reverse complement strand
ATTGGAAATTACGTATCCGAAAATTACAAACAAAAAGATATAATCATATCAGCCGAAACATACACTTATTTTGATTTCGATTTCTACAATAACACAAATTCACAAACGAAACTTCTAACAACAAAACGTCCATCAAAATATTTCGAAACTGGGCTCATTTATGATAATCCTTCTCTGTATATTTCTGATATAAGTTCTATAAAGTCAGGCAGAGTTTGGCTTGTTGGCAAAAACGGCGATGATAAACAATATTTTCACAATACGCCAAGCAATTGGCATCTTGTAGATAGATTTGAAGCTGGCGATAGCGCTGTTCAGTTATATAACATAACTGATTAACGCGGTATTATTTTCATCAAAACTTTGTAGCGAATCATCAGCCATATTATGGCAATTAATCCACCAACAATTGCAAAATTTTGTATCCACGTACCAGAATTTGTATATATATGTATGAAGTAAACTCCAAAAGCATGCAATGTATACACGTATAACGAATTTTGTCCAAATGGTAACAAAATCCACCCCGCATACTTGATAATTTGTTTTTCAAACCTACGAAATAGGTTGAAGAACATCCAAAACCATGTCAAGAACAGCGCGAAACGAGACAAAGGCATGCGCATTTTATCAAAAAATTTCCTGTATAATTCGCTACTCATACCGTCATAGATACCAAGCCAACTCAAATCATTCCCCATCGTCGAAAACATAATCAATACATTAAATACCAATGTGACTCCGCCGATAGCACATAGCGCACGAACCGTTGCTCGGCGTTTCTTTATAGGATGACTTCTCCACCATTCTGTAATTTTATTCCAATAAAATCCAACTATCGAACCACTAAAGAATATGAATTGCCAACTAATTGGTTGTATTTTTTCTTGAATATTCCAAGGTTGACCAGATGGAAATAGAGACCAAACAGCAAGAGAAACAACGACAACGACATACCACTTACCTTTTCTAAGAAGCCAAAATACCAGCGGACTAATAAACATAAATATCGCATACAGACGCAAATAATCAGCCCAACCATAAAAGTAATCTAGAGAAAACGCTGAAAGTATCATCTTCCATATCGGCGTATCTATAGACATCACACCAGGTTTCGCGCCAGCACCAGCAGGATAAAAATTCCAGGTTATGAGAGTAAATACAATAGTCAAAAATACAGACCATATATACAACTGCATAGCTCGTTTCAATAATAGCTTCGCGACTTCACGAAACGGCTTATCAATAAGCCTACAACCACGTACAATACCTAGTACTATACCAGATATAAAGAAGAAACCTTCTGCGCAAGTGACATACAATCCGCCGCGCGCGCTTAACCATTCTAGTCCACATGGAAAATAGGTAATATGATCAATGATAATTGCTAATAAAAACCACCCTCGCATCAAATCGAATGTCAAGATTCTCTTTGATTTATCCTTTGTCTTCATGAGTATTTAGTATAACACTTACAAAATAAAATACATAACTTAAATTGGTATTATTACAGATATATTTTACCTATTTTTATATTTTAATAATGGCATTTATTATGTTTTTATTGTATAAGTATTGACAAATTAAAACGCTTATGCTAATATGATTATAGTGAAAGATGAAATGAATCAATCACAAAACAAACAAAACCATAAAAGAAAGGAAAATATACCGATGAAAGCTAAAAAAATTCATGTTACCTATATTGGGTAACTGATCTACCACACAGTCAACTAATAAAATACTTCTCTTTACGAGAAGTATTTTTGCTGTTACGCGCCCACCCGGGGCACGGATTTTGTTTCAATGTTTTTGTGTTAACGCAAAAGGTACCCCAATTGCGTACCAGCATAAGCATATTTTATCACAATATGCTTAAGTTTTATATACCCAACATTTTCAGCATTTCTTCTTCATCAATTATTTCAGTTCCGAATTTTTCTGCTTTTTTGCGTTTACTTTCGCCTATTTTGCCACCTGCCACCAAATATGTTGTATTTTTTCCAACACTAGACTGGAATACACCTCCAGCATCACGAATTTTTTGCGCAGCTTCATCTCGAGACATCGATTGCAAAGTCCCTGTGATAGCAAAGTTTTTACCAACTAATTTTCCACCTTTTTCTTCAAAATACGTAGAAACGCCTAATTTGCTAAATTTATCAAGCATCAACAGATTATCGTCATCAGAAAACCAAGCGAGTATAGACTCAGCAACAACGTCGCCTATGCCATCAATATTATTCAAATCATCAATCGTAGCATTACGTATTTTGTCTAGTGATTTGAAATTGTTCGCCAAATCTATAGCTGTTTTTACGCCGACATGACGAATTCCTAAAGCATGAATAAATCTATCAAGAGGCACGTGTTTTTTACTAGAAATAGCATCAATTAATTTATTTGCGCTGATATCTGCAAAACGTTCTAATTTCAATATATCCCCTACTTTTAGTGCGTATATATCCGCTAGATCGTTAATCAGACCAGCATCAACAATTGCATCAACATTTTTACTTCCCAAGGTATCTATATCAAGCGCAGATTTTGACGCGAAATGCTCTAGCGAACGCTTAAGAATCAATGGCGCTGATGTATCTTTGACTCGATACACAACTTCCCCTTCTGGGCGGATAAATTCAATATCTGGATATTGTCTAGCTAATTCTTTTTCATAATCAAAAGCTACCGCACTACTTGGCCTCAATTCCTCTACGACTCTTTCTATCTGCGGTATAATATCGCCAGCTTTATAGATAATCACCGTATCGCCGACTCTTATATCTTTTCGCGCAATTTCATCAGCATTATGTAAACTCGCATGCTGTACTGTCGTGCCTGCTACTTGCACAGGGTCAAAAACTGCAACCGGCGTTGCCGCGCCAGTTCGCCCAATACTAATAACTATATCTTTTATTATCGTTGTCGCTTCTTCTGCCGGATATTTGAAAGCTACAGCACCGCGAGGAGTCTTGCCTACAATACCTAATTCATCAAATAGCACTCTATCGTTAATCTTGATTACGGCGCCATCCGTGTTAAATGGTAAATCATGCCGTTTTCCGTCCCATTTATTCAAAAAAATCATGACATCATCTAGATTATCAAAGGTTTCAGCCATCATATTTCGCGAAATACCAAGCGCAGTCAGAGCTTTATAAACTTCTGAGTTTGTTGGCGTCAATGTTTGATTATCTCTCAACAAATCATATCCCCTAAATGTCAGAGGGCGCTCCGCTACTAATTTTGGATCAAGCTGCCTAATCGTACCAGCCGCTAAGTTACGCGGATTAGCAAAACGAGGTTTACCTTCTGACTCCTGTCTTTTATTCAACAAATCAAATTCGTGTTTCAAGATTATAATTTCACCACGAATTTCCGTCCTACCTACTAGAAAATCTTTGTATTCTGAGGTTTCTCGCAATCTCAATGGTACGTTTTGAATAGTACGTACATTTTGCGTCACATCTTCACCTACCAAGCCATCACCTCTAGTTACAGCCTGGACAAAAATGCCATCCTGATAAATCAATGAACAAGCCAAGCCGTCCATTTTTATGTCACAAAAATATTCAAGCTTGCGCCCACCAGCTAACTTTTGAACACGGTCTCGCCACGCACTAACTTCTGTTTCATCAAATACGTCAGCTAAGCTAACCATACGACGCGAATGCGTAACTTTCTGAAATTTGTCTAGCGCCACACCAGCAACACGTTGCGTTGGACTATCAGATGTAATCAGTTCGGGGTATTTTTCTTCAATCTGCGACAGTTCATGTTTCAAACTATCAGCCGCAGACTCACTCATAATTGACTCATCTAATACGTGATAGCGATATCTATAATTATTTATCACTTCACGCAATTTCAAAGCTCTTTTGCGTGCATCATCAAGACTAAGCCGGTTTTGCGTCATCTTCTACAACCTTTCTATACAACAAATATACATAGGATGCAAACCATACAATTGAGCCTGACATCATAAATGCCCCCACAAACGGAACTATTGGCCAGTTCTGTATCTGAGGCAACCCGGATTTTATAGCGGTGTCTATCAGAATCACAGGTACCATAACAATTAGCCAAAATATAG
>JAZRKC010000053.1:0-5068 GCA_045646155.1 Saccharimonas sp. (SeqCode) | reverse complement strand
ACTAAATATTTCGCGTGATGATCTTGAAAAAGTAAAGACTGCAGAAGTTGGTAATATATTCAATTTTGGTATGCAAAAATCAGAGGAGATGAATCTGACATTTACAGGAGAAGACGGCAAGCAACATTTTGCGTACATGGGGAGTTATGGTATTGGCATTACTCGTATTATGGGTGTAATTGCGGAAAAATTTGCAGACGACAAAGGTTTGGTTTGGCCTGAAAATATTGCACCGGCAAAGGTCTATTTAGTGCAGATAGGAAAAGAATCAAAGCAAATTGCAGATGAATTATACGAAGAATTAAAGAGCTCTGGTATAGAAGTAATATATGATGATCGTGATGAGCGTCCAGGCGTTAAATTTGCTGACGCGGAATTAATGGGGATACCCTATCGTGTAACTGTTAGTGATAGATTAATGGACTCTAAAAAGTACGAGTTAACAGATAGACGACAGGGCGAGTGTATGTACTTGACATACAATGAACTGCTTGGTAAACTAGTTTAAATCGATAAATTCTAGGGGAAATATGAAAGGCTATTAAAAAAATAAGCCCTCCTCTAGTACGGTGTAAAAAATGAGGTAAATATAATGAAAAAGATATATCAGATTACAGAAAAAGGACGTAAAGAATTAGAAGATGAACTCGCAGAACTAAAAGGAAGAAGAAGCGAGATAGCTGATAAAATTGCAGAAGCACGTGATTACGGCGACTTAAGCGAAAATGCTGAATATGACAGTGCGCGCGAGGAACAGGGTATTGTTGAGACTCGTATTTCAGAAATTGAAGAGATATTACTGAATGCAGAAGAAATTGTTGCAAAAAGTAATGACAAAGTTCACTTGGGGAGCACGGTTGAACTAAAAAACGGCAGTAAAATAGTTAAATATACAGTTGTAGGCCCAGTCGAAGCTGACCCTGCAAGCGGTAAAATTAGTGACGAATCTCCGCTCGGAGCAGCATTGTTGGGTAACGGAGTAGGCGATAACGTTGTTATATCTGCGCCAAAAGGTGAAATAGTTTACGAAATCGTATCTATATCATAATAACAATTAAATAATAAAACACCTCTATAGCCTATATTTAGAGGTGTTTTTTTGGTATAATGATTTCTATGGCAACACTAAAAGAACTACGTGATGAACGTTTGCGAAAATTAAATGAATTAAAGGCGCTCGGAATTAATCCATATCCTACAAAAGCTAATCGTACCAATACGATAAAGGAAGTATTGGATAATTTTACGGAATTTGAAGGCGATACTGTTACTGTTGTTGGTCGTATTATCACGACTCGCAAATTTGGAAAGCTAGCTTTTTTTGTGTTGCGCGATATGACGAGCAGTATTCAGCTATTTATTAGAGCTGACTCTTTAGATGGATTGGTAGCGGAAGAATCCCAATTAGGCATGAGTGAACTGAATCTGCTTGATCCAGGTGATTTTATAGAGGCTACAGGTACGGTTATAACTACAAAGACAGGTGAACGTTCGATTGAAGTCCATCAATTGCGTTTGTTGACAAAATCTCTTCGTGGTATGCCAACTGAACAAGAGGGTTTTACAAATAAAGAAGAACGATTGCGACGACGTTATGTAGATATGAATGTGAATCGTGATGTGCGCGAACGTTTTGAGCGACGTAGTAAATTCTGGAAAGCTACGAGAAAATTTTTAGATGATAATGGATTCTATGAAATTAATATACCAGTACTCGAGCATACAACAGGCGGAGCTGATGCCAGTCCTTTTGTTACACATATGGATGCTTTGGATCAAGATTTCTATCTAAGGATTAGTCACGAGCTTCCTTTGAAGCGTTTACTAGGCGCTGGTTTTGAAAAGGTTTATGATTTGGGCCCGCGCTTCAGAAATGAAGGCTACACGGATGAACATTTACCAGAGCATGTTGCTATGGAATGGTATTGGGCGTATGCAAACTGGCAAGACGGTATGAAATTTATGGAGGAAATGTATCGTTACGTTTTAAATGAAACCTTTGGCACTTTGAAATTTAACGTTCGCGGTTTTGATATCGATATGAGTAAGCCATGGGGTGTTTTGGATTATGCTGATGTGATTAAAAAGCATTATGGAATCGATGTATATAATACAACAGTAGAGGAAGTATCTCTTAAATTGAAAGAAAACGGATTAGAAGTTGAAAAAAGAGATAGTATTCCTCGTGGTATAGATAAATTATGGAAAAATATTCGCAAAGATATTGCAGGTCCAGTATGGTTGATAAATACACCTAAATTCATTAGTCCATTATCTAAATCTAGCGAGACAAATCCAAATGTAGTAGAAAGATTCCAACCGATAATTTTTGGGTCGGAATTAGGTAATGGATTCTCTGAATTAAATGACCCAATTGACCAATATAATCGCTTTATTGAGCAGCAAGCTATGCGAGATAATGGCGATAAAGAGGCGATGATGCTAGATATCGATTACGTTGAAATGCTAGAATATGGAATGCCTCCGGCTTGTGGATGGGGATATAGCGAAAGAGTATTTTGGATGTTTGAAGGGGTAAGCGCTAGAGAGGGTGTGCCTTTTCCTCAGATGCGACTAGAAATTGATGAAACGACAAAAAAGATATACCCAGAGGCTGATCTATAAAAAGGAACGGTAATAAATGGACATTATACATGCAATAATTTTAGGAATAGTCGAAGGTATAACGGAATTCTTGCCTATATCTAGTACAGGACATCTGACTATTATAGAAAAAATGTTAGGTTATCAGATAGACTCTGTTGGCATAACAGCATTTACTGCGGTTATACAGATTGGTGCTATTCTTTCGGCGGTAGTTTATTTTTGGAATGATATTGTAAAAATAACAACAGCATGGATTAGTGGTTTACTCAATAAAGAAAAACGTAATATAGATTATAAAATGGGATGGTTTATTGTAATAGGCAGTATCCCAATTGCTATTGTTGGGCTTTTATTGAAAGATATTATAGAATCGGAATTTCGTAGCTTGTGGGTAGTTGTTGCCGGCTTGATAGTTTGGAGCGTCGTTTTGGTAGTAGCGGATAGGATAAATAAAGAGAAGCGTGGCGAATCTGATATTACCATCAAAGATATAATAACTATGGGTACGATGCAGTGTTTTGCGTTAGTTCCAGGCATATCTAGATCTGGCGCCACTATCTCTGCTGGTCTATTTCGGGGGATTGATCGTACAACTGCTACGCGCATGAGTTTTTTCTTGGGTATACCAGCGCTTGTAGCGGCGGGAATATTAGAGGCTATAACGAAGTCAGATGATATATTAGAGACTGTAGGTTTGATGCCTTCTATAGTAGGTATGATTTCTTCGTTTTTAGTCGGGTACATATCTATTGCTTGGTTATTGAAGTTTGTATCGAGACATAATTTCAATAGTTTTGTTGTATATCGTATTTGTTTGGCTATAGTCATAATAGTATTGTTGACATCTGGAATAATATCGGCTGTATAGGTTTTGCTATTTTGCTTGTGATATAATATTTCATATGAAGAAGATTTTATTTGGTGGAGTTTGTTGTTTTGCTATTTTTTGTGGCATATTAAGCTCTCAGACTAATGTAGCTAGTGCTTTTGCGCGGTTATCAATCAAAGAAGAAAATTATATACAAAAAAATGAAACTATAGACACTAATATATATAGTTTTGGTAGTTACATATTAGTAGAAGGTCAAGCTAATAAAGATATAGTTTGCGCTGGGGACAAGGTTGTAATTTCTGG
Organism: Saccharimonas sp. (SeqCode); assembly: GCA_045646155.1. Classification (GTDB taxonomy): domain Bacteria; phylum Patescibacteriota; class Saccharimonadia; order Saccharimonadales; family Saccharimonadaceae; genus Saccharimonas. The sequence continues at coordinate 1,326 of JAZRKC010000053.1, read as the reverse complement.
CAATGTTAGCGGTGACGTTGTTTGTGCAGCTAAAGATGTGATTATTTCCGGTAATGTTTCCGGTAATGTTAGATTGGCTGCAAAGAAAGTTACTATAGAAGGAATAGTAGATAAAAATGTTACGATAGCTGCTGCGGAATTGGATATAGAAGATACAGCAAAGGTTAATGGTGAACTTGGTGCTGTTGCAGGTGATATAGATATAGATGGTTATATTGCTGGAGATGTAACAGTTAATGCTGATAGCATGAGTATACGAGGAACTATAGGCAAGGATGTAAAAACCGATTTGAGTAGTATTTTTGTAGATGAAAACGCAAAAATCAACGGTAGTTTGTCGTATACTGCTTATGAAGCTACCGTAAATGGCACAGTTATTGGAAGAATAGATGAAGATATAGTAAATAGAACAAAGAATAGTAGCAATCGTATATCTAATTCGCCTAGCATGTCTATAGGATTTGCGTTGACATCTGTTATATGGCTGACGGCTCTGTCGTTTATCCTTTTGGGCGTGGCTCCAAGAATTATGAAAAAGATGGCGAATATCTCGGGCGAAAAAGATATACTAAAGGCTTCTTTGATTGGTTTAGCTGCAGTTGTTGTGTTTATACCATTACTTATAGTGTTAGCACTAACAGTCATTGGAATACCTGTCGTATTATTGATGATGCTACTAGCTCCAATTTTTATCATTGTGAGCGGACCGGTAGTAGCCTTGTATGTAGGACAATTAATAAAAGCAAAAGGCAGTATATTTATGCAGGGTCTTATAGGATCTATTATTGTTGGCCTATTGGTAGCATTCCCATGGGGAATGGGATTCATTATGCTCATGCTAGTAGTGATATTTGGTACAGGTATGATTTTGTATTCGATGCGTAGTGAATATGGGGGTGTAGCCAAAGCCAAGAAGGCGAAAAAATGATAAAAATAAAAAATATAAACAAGACTTATGGTAAAGAAGAAACTGCACTAAAGGCATTAGATAACGTTAGTTTTGAAATTCCTAATAACGTCAATTCGGTAGCTATAGTAGGTAAATCAGGCAGCGGAAAAAGTACATTAATGCATGTTATTAGTGGTTTAGACAGGCCAGATTCTGGAGAAATTATTATAGATAAACGTAATATCTTGAAATTTAATTCAAGAGAAATGGATCGATTTCGATCTGGTTATATGAGTTTTATATTTCAGAGTTTTTTTGTACAGGGAAATGAAACTTGTTACGATAACGTAAGCTTACCGTTGGAGATTTCTAAAATACCCAACAATCAACGAAAAAAGAAGATCCATGAAGCCTTAGAAGCGGTTGGATTAGGCGAC
>JAZRKC010000052.1:0-2732 GCA_045646155.1 Saccharimonas sp. (SeqCode) | reverse complement strand
TTGACGAAAAAGAAACTAAGAAAAATAGGAAAAAATAATGTTTATAGATTATTTTTCAAATGCGTATTATTCGCTTAAACGAAATCGTGCTCGAACAATTCTCACGATGATTGGTATCGCTATTGGAATAGCCAGCGTTACGTGTATTTTGGCTCTTTCTGGCGGTGTGTCTAAATTAATTTCTGGCCAAATCGCCGATTTAGACGGTAAGTTGATGGTAGTTAAACCAGGTCTACGAAAAACTGATCCAAATGCCCTATCAAATCCAGTTACTCAGCAGGCGTTTAATACTAGTACATTGAGTGAGGCTGATGTTCAAGTAATCGAAAACGAAGATAATATAGAGGCGGTGGCGCCAATTATGATGATAAACGGAACTGCCAAAACAGACCAAGCAAAAGTTGATGGTGTTGTTGTAGTAGCTACAACACCAGATTTCTCTAAAATTACTACAGTTGATACGATTAGCGGGCAATTTTTGGACAAAAAGACAGATAATAATACGATTGTCGTCGGTGAAACACTATCTTTAGAGTTATTTGATACCGATAGACCTGTTGGGCAAGTAATGACTGTTCGTGGTGAAGATTTTACGGTCATAGGTGTTGTAAAGAGCGGCAAAGATGCTATTAATTTTAACGGAGTAGATATTAGTCGGGCGGCCATTATAAATTTCGATCGAGGAAAATTATTCCATCAAGGTAGGTCTCAAATTCAACAGATAAATGTTTTGGTAAAAGATAAATCAAAAATCAGCAGCACTAGAGATAAATTAGTGTCAAAAATCAAGAAACATCATGCAGACGAACTAGATTTCTCTATCGCAATCAATGAAGAAATAGCTAAGCCTACAAATATGTTATTTACTGTAATCCGTGATGTACTAGTTGTGATTGCTTCGATATCATTATTAGTCGGTGGAATCGGTGTTATGAATATAATGCTTGTTGGCGTAACCGAGAGGACACGTGAGATTGGTATTCGTAAGGCTATTGGTGCTAGTGATCGTTCTATAGTCATACAGTTTTTGATAGAATCATTGCTTATGAGTTTTGTTGGTGCTGTTATGGGTTATCTATTAGGTTATTTTTCAGCATTTATTATTAGTACATTTATATACCTTGTTCCAGTTTTTTCATGGACAACTGTATAAGCAGGTTTGACGATGGCTGTAGTAGTAGGTGTTGTGTTCGGTTTATATCCAGCAGTAAAAGCCGCAAGAAAAGATACTATCGAATCTCTCCGACAGTATCATTGATAAAAAACTAAGAATTAGCCTAATTCTTTTTTGAATTTCTCAATTAAATCCACTTTTGTTGGATCGACGTTATTTAATATGCCAGTATATATACTAGCAAAATCCGCCAAGATTGAAGCCCATAGCATTTGAGCTACTAGTGTTTCGCCTTGGATAGGTATTATCGTTGATTTTGGTCGCTTACCTGATAATAATTTATCACTCAATGAAAAACGTTTTAAAATGCGTGGGTTTTCTAGTTCACTAACTAAATCAAAGACTGCAAATGGTTTTTCTATCGGATGGCTAGACCAGCCAATAAATTCGTTATGATTAAATTCTGGAAGCGTGTTGCAAAAAGCAATGTTTTTTGCATTTTCGTTCCAGCTGATTTTCCACTTGTAGGCTACGGGAGACATTAGGGAGCCAGCATAAAATATAGGGGTCTTCCCTACTGATTGTAGGGCGATTTGTTTTGCATAATTATGAGCGGTTGGAATATCTGATTCCCACATTTTTGATTCATCATGTAACCACTTGCTTAAATTTGTGATTTCATCAGACAATGAGGTATCAATTAGGTTGAATTGCTCTAATATAGATAGAATAGAACGAAGGCTATAAATTGTTGCCATGCGTGGTTGAGTGTCACGAGGAATGATAGAAGTCATTATGTGTTTTTTCTTTGAAATATCAACAAGTTTTCCGCCGGTTGATATAGATGCAATTTCGCACCCACGATTAAGCGCAGTTTTTAGGCAACTCAAAGTTTCTTCTGTATTACCAGAGTGACTACTGACTATAACTAGAGTATTTTTTTGTGCATATGACGGTAAATCATATGATTTAAGTACTTCCATAGGTATAGTTAATGTCTCTGATAGTAATATTTTTGCTAAATCAGCCGCTAGAGCTGACCCGCCCATACCTGCTACAATTATGGATTTTATCTCGCGGTCGTCGTGGTCCGTGTCTATTAATATTGGTTTATATTTTGCTTGTTTGTAGATGCTCTTTGCGGCAGTAAGCGCATCATGCCTGTCACGTTGTTTGATTACTTTTTTGTCGTCTAACATTTTTAACCTTTCGCTTGCGAATCTTCTATATATTATGATACAGTATATAGTAAATAATCATAAGAATTAATAAATAGAGGTGGGTATGGACATTCAACCGCAAACAATGCAAACAACTACTGACGACCAAGAATTAGCAAAGGTATTGGCCGGTATAAATAACGAGACAGACGATTCTGGTGTCCTAAGTGACGCTGCGATACCAGCTGCGCCTACAACACCTCCTCCAGCACCTGAAGCCAGTCCTTCTTTAGAGGAAGCTCAATCTACTGAGGATGTTAGCTTGCCAGAAATGCCGGAGATTCCACAGCCTGCAGTCGCTCCAGTTGATCAAGCTCCTATAACACAACTAACACCTCTAGGTGATAACGAATTAGATAGCGTAAAAAGCGAAGCGATAAATGAATTACGTCCACTTG
>JAZRKC010000051.1:0-3508 GCA_045646155.1 Saccharimonas sp. (SeqCode) | reverse complement strand
ATAATGACATCTGGCTGAATTGTAGGTAATATTACTAGAAAACCACGAGTGAACTTATCGGCAATTTCTTTCCAGGTTTCTTTGGAGTCTATTTCGCTAGCAAGTTTTTTGTAATCTCTAACTATAGCACTACCACTTGCGATTTTTTCCCATTCGGATATTTGCCCATTATATTCAAGAGGTATATGGCCGATTTCACTGTATTTCATACCTTCATCTAGCTTTCCATTTATAACTAAACCGCATCCGATTCCGGTGCTAATTGTTATATATAATGCCGAGAAGGTAGGCTTGTCTAAGTGTTTAGCTGACCCCAAGGCGGCTAATTTTGCGTCATTTTCGATCAGTATGGGTATATTTGTAAAAATTTCGTTCAATGATGTTTTTATATCAAAATCAGTCCATGGTAAATTACCACACCATTTAATAACTCCGTCAACTATAAATCCAGGTATAGCTACGACAATAGCGTCTATATTACGTAATTCATATTTTTGATTAATTTTTTCTGATAAAGTTGCTATATATTCGTTTTTGTCGGTAGGTGTAGGGTATTTGATGGAATCTATCATTTTGCCGTCTTTGTCGAAAGAGGCTATTAGGGTTTTTGTACCACCTGTATCTACAGCTATAATCATAAATATATAATATCAATAAACGATAACGGGTGACAATAGATACTCTAACTGATAAGTATTGATTTATAGTAATAAATAATGTATAATATATAGCATATTCAGATAACCCAGTTATTTAAAGAGGAAGTGTGTATGCGAAAGAAAGAATACGGAAATGTAGCAACATTTATGATAGTTGGTGTTTTGTTGATGACGTTGTTGGCTGGAGGAGTTTTAGCGGTAAAAAGCTTGAGTAATCGTAATGTAAAAACCGATGAAAAGAGAGTTGCAGACAACAAGAAAGAAGAAGAGAATAAAGAAGAAGACAAAGATAAATCAGTTGACGATCAATTAATAAAAGAAATGGCTTCTAATCAGTCTGATGATGAAAAGAGAGCAAGACAGCAGCAAGAAGCTCAAGGAAATTCTTCTATTGGACATGGAGTAGTAGGTTCAACTGGTGAAACTGATACCGATACGACTACTGATGGAGCTAACGCTACTAGCGCAGCAGATGCATCTAATACAACTAACATAGCTAATGTAAGTAGTAATGAAGCTGACCAGCAATCACTTCCTGAGACTGGTCCTGAGGATAGTTTGCCTATAGTAGGTGCTGCACTGTTAGTGTATGCAGGTACGTCATACGTACGATCTAGACGACTTGTTTAGTATAGACTTTTTTTCACCTCTGTAGTACAATGTAAATAATCTAGGCATATTCTATTTGATTGTGTCAAGAAAATATTAAATTTAAGAGAGGAGTTTTAGCGTTTTCTGTAAACGCTAGGAAACTTATATGGCAAAAGCCGCAATAACAATGGATGAGCTTCTGGCTGATGATAGCGTAAAGCAAATCGTATCAGGAGAAGTTGTTACTGGTCACGTTTTGAGCGTGAAAAAACACGAAGTATTAATCGATTTGGGCGCACAGGGTGTCGGATATGTGCCACGCCGAGAAGTGGGATTTAGTCGTCAGTTAAGTGTTGGCGACGAAGTTACAGCAAGCGTTGTAGATGCTGAATTAGAGAACGGATATAGTTTGTTGAGCTTACGCAAGGCAGCTAAAGACCGAGGTTGGGAAGAAGTCCAAGCAAAAATGAATGCTGGCGAAATTATAGAAATTTCACCATATGACGCTAACCGTGGCGGTATGCTTGTAGAATATGAAGGTGTTAGAGGATTCTTGCCTGTGTCGCAGCTTTCAGCAGAGCATTATCCACGAGTTGGTAGTGCAGATAAAGACGAAATTCTTTCTAGATTGAACTCATTAGTTAATAAAACTCTAAAAGTTAGAATTTTGGACGCAGATCGCAAAGCTAATAAATTGATTTTTTCAGAGAAAGAAGCTATAAAAGATGGGCTAGCTGAACGATTTGAAAAATTGAAAGTCGGAGATTCGGTATCAGGTGTAGTTACCGGAGTTGTAGACTTTGGTGCTTTTGTGAACGTTGATGGTATCGAGGGGTTGATACATATCTCAGACATTAGCTGGGAGCGTGTAAATAATCCAAGTGATTATATTAAAGTAGGCCAAACTATAGAGGCAAAAATTATTAGTATTGAAAAAGAGCGTCTAAGTTTGAGTATAAAACAACTTACAAAAGATCCTTGGCTAGATGAAATAGAGAAGTTTACAAAAGGCGAAAAAGTAGAGGGTACGGTTACACGTATTACTCCATTTGGCGCTTTTGTTCAGATTAGCCCAGCTGTTGAGGCTTTGGTTCATATCTCTGAATTAGGCGATGGAAATGATGTAGATCCAGAAAAAGTCTTTACTTTAAATGAACGTAAAGAATTTGCCATTTTGGATATAGACAAAGAAAATCGAAAAATTTCGTTGAGTCTTGTAGACAAGAAAAATAAATAGAATATGTATTTTAAATAATTGTTCCGGCAAGCTGGTCGGGAAGAAAGGGGAGAAATGAGTCAACCAGAAAAAGTATTGATCATTGCAGATTCGATTACAGTAGGTGAACTCGCAGAAACTCTAAATTTGCCTGTAACGCAGCTTGTCGGTGAATTGTTTAAAAATGGTATTGTAGCAACAATAAACCAGCGTATTGATTTTGAGACGGCAGAGATTATCGTTGAAGAACTTGGAGTTGATGTTCAGCTAAAACGTAAGGAAGCGGAAAGAAAAACAGTTCAGAAATTACATAAACCGTCCGAAAACGCCAAAGAACGACCTCCAATTGTTGCTGTTATGGGACATGTTGATCATGGAAAAACTACGTTGTTAGATACGATTTTGGACAAAAAAACAGCTTCTAGTGAAGCGGGAGGCATTACGCAGCATATATCTGCGTATCAAGCGGTTAGAAATGGTCGTCCGATTACTTTATTAGATACCCCAGGTCATGAAGCTTTTGCTGCGTTGAGGCAACACGGAGCGTCTTTGACCGATGTAGTTGTCATAGTTGTAGCCGCTGATGACGGTGTAATGCCTCAGACTGTCGAGGCTATACGTTTTGCTCGTGATGCAAACGCAAAGATAGTAGTTGCTATAAACAAGATGGATAAGGAAGGCGCTAATCCTGATATGGTGAAAGCTCAGTTGGCGAGCGAACATCATTTGAATCCTGAAGAATGGGGCGGTGATACTATAATGGTTCCTATAAGCGCAAAGACTGGCGACAATATAGATAAATTACTAGATAGTATATTGTTAGTGGCTGATATGGAAGAGTTACGTGCCGATACAGACGTGCCTGCAGAGGGGTTAGTAGTAGAGGCACACATGGAAAAGGGTAAGGGACCAGTTGTAAACCTGCTGATAGAACAAGGACAATTGAAGCCTGGTCAATTTTTGATTGCTGGTACAGTATATGGAAAGGTTCGCACACTACAAGATAGTCGCGGAAAGTTTATAAAGTCGGCCGGACCATCTA
>JAZRKC010000050.1:0-4549 GCA_045646155.1 Saccharimonas sp. (SeqCode) | reverse complement strand
AATTAAAGCTAACTGCCGAAAATTTCTTGAACCCCCTAAATTCCCTGGATTTACAGATGAGAGCGGCAGATATGCTTCAAATGGACCTTTTGGCCCGAAAAATATTCTTGAACCTCGAAATTGACCAACAAAAAACGGTCCTTTACAGATATAAAGAACCGTTTCAAACTCTAATTTCAGGCGTAAAAACAGGCCAAATTACCTGTGGTGACCTTACCGGGAATCGAACCCGGATTGCCAGGATGAAAACCTGGTGTCCTAACCGTTAGACGATAAGGCCATCGCTACCTAGCAATTTTAGCAGATTTATCGGCTATTGTCTATAGGGTTTATTGGCTGATTGTTGTCTATTTGGCTAATTATCTCTAATAATCTACGAGGAGTAATTTCGGCCTTTATTAGATATGCGTCTGCATCATTCTCTACGGCGATACGGCTTTCGTCATCTTGGTCAAAATTGGTCATGACAATTATTTTTGTAGTAGATGTGATGTCGGTAGGGTTTGAACGAATAGATTTCAAAATTTCGTAGCCTTTTAGTTCTGGCAACATAATATCCAAGAGGATTAAATCGTAATGTTTGCTAGTGGCTAGTTCTAATCCGTTATTGCCGTTAGTCGCCCAGTCTACGTCATAAGAAGCTTTGCGCAAGCTACGTATATACATTTCGCCTATAAATCTATCATCTTCTATTATTAGGATATTTTTTATTGCCATAATGATATTATACTCGATTAGCTAGAGAACTTTGAGTGATTTTTTATCCAGCCTTCGTTAGAAGTTATTAAGTTGGTATTCGTGAAGTTATCTGTTTGTAATTTATCTGCTATTGTATCGTATATAGGTATAGTGAACCAAAATGTCGACCCTATTCCTTCGGTGCTTGTTACTCCAATTTTCCCGCCATGGCTTTCTACTATAGCTCTACACAAGTATAATCCTATACCGGTTCCAGAGATGATTTCGCGTGACCTATGACTTCGATAAAATTTTTGGAATAGATGACCTATTACATTATTTGGTATACCTATTCCGTTGTCCGATACAGTAGTTTTTATGAAATTTCCATCGACTTCGCTTTTTACGGTAACAGTACCGTTATCATGAGAATATTTTATTCCGTTGTCTATCAGGTTTAACAAGACTTCGCTCAAGCTTGATCTATCCGCGGCTATAGCTGGTAAATCATTTGGTATATTTATAGAAAGATTTCTAGATTGTGAACGTGCTCTCATTTCTAAATCGTCTTGGACTAGACTGTATATAGAATTCATATTGTTTTTTGAGATATTTAGTTTCAAATGTCTACGATCATATTTGCTGGTATTTAGTACGTTATTTATATAACTAGATAATCTGCTCGAGCTAACTATTAATTTTGTTATTAATTCTTTTTGGGATTTATCTAGTAGATTGTCTAATTCTTGGTCTAATACATCCAAATAGCCTCTTATCACTGTAATTGGTCCGCGTAGTTCGTGCGCGGCAAAAGATATAAATTCTAAATCATCATCATCTTGTCTATAAATATTTGTGCAATCATGCGCTATTATCACAACTTCAGATTTATTACCTTTGTCGTATTGGGCTGTGATGTTGAATATACGCCTATTTTCTTCGCCTACAGGTTTGTCTGCAATTCTCTCCCATACCTTTTTTGCATGCACTGAATTTTCTATACAATCTGATAGCCATTCGTAGAAACTATTGTTTTCGAATAATAGAGCTAATTCCAATTCCCCGTTTGTATTTTGAATTACTGGCGCTGATTTGTTTGAATATATTATGCTGCCGTCACTATTCATCAAGATGATTCCGTCTTGAATGTTGTCTAGTGATTGTTCTAATGATATTTTGTTTTTCGATACAGATTCTTTTTCTATTGTCTTTTCTAGTGTGTCTATATCTTCACTCATAGATTTGACAAATAGTAGCATATCACTGAAACCATTGCTTATATATTCTTTTCTAGCAGGGTCTGCTAAGCGATCTGTAGGTTGAGCTCCTGATGCTGATGTTATTGCCATGGAGATGTCGCGCAGAGGTGATAACAATATCATAGATATAGATATATTTAGAAATAGATTAACCAATATGATGGAGCTCATTAGAATTAACACTTTAGTGCTAAATGGATCAACACCTGATATAATTATGACTCCCCACAAAGCGAGAGATAGTAGTATTTGTATAAGCGCGATAGACAATATAGAATTGCGCTTGTATCGCCTCCAAAATAGACGTATAGAATTATTAGTAGATTCTTGATTTGATATTATTGCCACGTTACAACTCCTTGTCTATCTTGTACTACGCTAATCCATGTTTGCCCTCTATTTAGTTTTATTTCAGCTCTATTGTTATCTTTCAAAACTAGTGGGTCTTTTTTGCTGTTTTTGTGCCAAGTGCAATCAATTGCTATACCATCCTGAAATACTACTGCACTTCCTGTTCCGATAGTGTCTATATGGCTACGCCAGCCATCTTGCATCACGTTGTAAATGTTGGTTTTTAGAACAACTAACACAGATGGAGTGATGGGGCCTTCTTCTCTATCTATAGATTGTTGACCACTAATAAATCTAGCATATGTGTTAGATTTGCTATCGTAAATATAAGTTGTATTATACCAATATCCAGAGAAAGTTATATTAATTTCTTGTGCCGTTGGCGTTTCTGCTGGAGAGCTATTTTTTCTACTAAAACCAGTGAAATTAGATGTAGTATATCCAAGTGCTTTATTTAGTTCATCTAATTTCTCAAAGCTCGTGTAAACATTATGGGGAGCATATCTGTCTGTGGCTCTCCAATAATAATTACCGTTAAAGAATTGGTCTATATCTCTATAATTTCCGTTACGTACTTCCTGGAGAGAAACATAACTTCCACCTACATGAGCGACACTAGCGTCATAGGCTGCTATCCAATCCACGAAATAATCGCGCAAACTTCTCACTGGTCCGATTAGTGATGGTTTTGCTTCTTGATAAAGTGCTAACAGTCTAGTAATTCCACCTTCTGTTACGGCTTCATATACTATGCCGGCTTGCTTTAGTCCGCTATGTGGGCGAGCGTCTGGGCTATTCTCTATTATTATTGCTGTGACAGCTTGCTTTGTTTCTTCTTGGGTTTTTACGATATTTCCAGTCAAGGGAGAATAAAAGATAGGTTTTGGAGCTTCTTTGGCTTTTGTAGGTACTTTAATAGGAGTGTGTGTAACCTCTATAGGTTTTGTTGCTTCATATATAATAAACATAGCCAAAATAGCTACGAATATTATTGCTACACAGAAAATCGTCACCGTAATATTCGGATGTTTATGAACCCAGGATTTTATTTTGTTCTCACGAATATTTTGTGAGTTTTCCGCTCCCCTTTTCATTTGATTTTATTATAGCATAATCACTATAACAAAACATACTGTTTTAGGCGAGATAGGGTTTTTTCGCGACCGATTAGTACGAGAGTGTCGTTTAGCTGGGGGCTAAATGGCGCCCATGTTGTAGCTATACGAATCAGGCTAAATAGTATACTAGGTTTTTGATTGGTTTTTTCAAGTAGATTATTCAAGGTGTCTTGTATAGAATCAGAATTCCAGTTGTTAATTTTTTCTAGCTCATCTATACAAATATTTATCAGTTGACACAGTTCTTCGTTGGAGATTTTTTTGAGCTGTTTGTTTTCTGATATTAATCTAGTATCTATTTCTGGTTCTTTAAAGAAATAATTAGTCAACATAGGCAAATCGCACAAAGTTTTGAGCCTATCTTGTACTAGTGATAGTACTTCTTTTTTGAATTCGTCTGTGGCTTTTTTTGCACTAGTTGGCCAATAATTTTCTACGCGAGTAAATAAATCATCAATAGATAAACCACGGATAATTTGTCCGTTCATCCAGACGAGGCGTTTCTCATCGAACCGAGCACCGCTACGCTGTACGCGGTCTAGGCTAAACTTTTGAATAAGCTCATTTTTTGTGAAAATTTCTTGCTCCGTGCCATCGTTCCATCCCATAGTGGCAATGAAACTAATCATTGTTTCTGGCAAAAACCCGTCTCGTAAGTAATCTAACACGTCTTTTGCACCGTCGCGTTTGCCTAATTTCTTATTACCCTGCTCATTCATGATATGAGGCATGTGTGCAAAAATTGGCCTAGGTAAATCCAGAGCTTCGTATAAAGCTAGAAAATTAGCCATACTACTTATAAACTCTTGACCGCGAATAACGTGTGTTATTTTCATTTCCGCGTCATCTATGATGTGCGCAAAATTATAAGTAGGATATCCGTCCGATTTAATCAAAATAATATCATCAACAACTTCTGGACTAGTTGTGATGTCGCCCATTACTTCATCATGATAAGAATAGCTTTTTGGTGTAGATTTGAATCGTAGCGGTTGAGAGCCGTCCCATACAGGAGGGTTTTCTGGTCGATAATCACGATACAAAAAAGCTTTTTTTTCGGATTGGGATTTTTCTCGGAATTTTTGTACTTGTTCGGGTGTGTATGGGTCTGCGTAAGCCAATCCTTTATCTATTAATTTTTGA
>JAZRKC010000049.1:0-3463 GCA_045646155.1 Saccharimonas sp. (SeqCode) | reverse complement strand
CGTCTCTTGAACCGTCGTTTACTAGTACTATGTCGATGTTATATCCGCTAGAATCAAATGTTTCCTTGGAGTTTTTTATGACATCATATATAACATTGCCTTCGTTATAAGCTGGAACAATTATACATATATTTGGAGATTTTTTAGTTTTCACTATTATCTATATTTCTAATTAAATATTTTCCATATCCTGATTTATTTAGAGGCTCAGCTAGATTGCGTAATTGTTCTTCTGAAATATAACCTTCTTTAAATGCTATAGATTCTGGCGAGCCAATAATACTATTCGTACGATTTTGGATAACGCGAACGTAGTCTGACGCATCGGTTAGACTTTGTATAGTGCCTGTATCGAGCCATACGTCACCACGCTCAAGTGTCTTTACCTGTAATTTACCACGACGAAGATATTCCGCATTGATATCACTAATTTCTAACTCTCCGCGAGGGCTTGGTTTGACATTTTTAGCTATTTCTATAACATCATTATCATAAAAATATAAACCAACAACAGCAAAATTAGACTTTGGTTTTTCTGGTTTTTCTTGAATATCCGTAGCATTGCCGTTTTCATCAAAGGCGACAACTCCATAGCGTTCTGGGTCTGAAACTTCGTAAGCAAAAACAACACCACCGTCTGGATTTGTACATTCCTTTAGTGAATCATCCATAGTGTCACCATGGAATATATTATCACCTAATATCAAAGCAACTTTGTCATCACCTATGAAATCCTCACCAATAATAAACGCCTGAGCCAGTCCATCTGGGCTAGGTTGTATGGCATATGTTAGATTAATTCCCCATTGAGAACCATCACCCAAGAGACGCTTAAAACCATCTTGTTCTTCTGGTGTATTTATAATGAGAATATCTTTAATACCAGCCTGCATTAATGTACTTAACGGGTAGTAAATCATTGGCTTATCATAAATAGGCATAAGTTGTTTTGAAATGCCTTTTGTAATTGGCCATAGACGAGACCCAGATCCGCCTGCTAAAATAATTCCTTTCATATTACCTCCACTATAGATATTTGTAATATATCATAACAGAAATATGTAATCAGACAAAATTAGCTATTTAGATATTCCGATAATTTATCTCGCCAATCCTCTGGATAGAATCCGGTTGATTTTATTTTATCTAGATTCAGTACGCTATTTTTAGGGCGAGGTGCAATATCATCCTTGCCTTTATAATATTCTTCTGTCGTGACTGGTGTTACGTAATCAGCAGATTTTCCTGATAATTCATAAGTTATTTTAGCTATATCAGACCAGCTAACAGAATCGCCGTCGTTCGTAAGGTTATATATTCCATAAGGTGATTTCGTATCTAATAAGTGCTTTATGCCATTTGTTATTGTATCAGTGAAGCTCAATCGACCTACTTGGTCGTTCACTACGTTTGGTTTAATGTCTCTGTCTGCTAAAGATTTCATTGTTCGTACGAAGTTATTTCCATCTCCGATAACCCATGATACACGTACGATATAATGCTTTGGTACAACACTAGCTACTAAGTCTCCCGCTGCTTTCGAGCTTCCGTATGCATTGATAGGGGTGAATAAATCACTTTCGTCGTAAGTTTCTTTGTCACCATCAAATACATAGTCTGTAGATATATGAACCAAAGTTAAATTATATTCGCATGCTATTTTTGCTAGATTTGCAACCGCTTTAGCATTTGTATCCCAGGCGGATTTTTTGCCATCTTTTGTTTCTGCTGTATCGGTTGATGTGTATGCAGCAGCGTTTATTATTGTGCTATAATCTCGCCATCGCCGAGCATTCTTAATAGATTCTTCGTCTGTAATATCAAAATCTTCATGAGTTGTGAAATCTGCATTTGGATATATTTTACGAAGAGCTTTACCTAATTGGCCATTGCTTCCAGCTATCAATATTTTTTTAGGAGCTATTTTTATAGCATCTTCGATATTCGGATGGTTTTTGTCTTTTTCGGACAAAATGGCTTGTGATAATGGTATAGGCCAGTCTATATTTCCAGTAGGGTCAGCGAGATTAACGAAACTGTATGAGTTTTCGGCTGGGGTAGCAGACCAATGGTCATTCACTAGGTAGATATACACGGTATTGTCTTCTAATGCTTGAAATCCATTTGCTACTCCACGAGGTACGAAAATTGCACGACCCGGATCCATTTCTAGTGTGAATGTTTCTCCAAAAGTTTCACTACCTTCTCGTAAATCTCGCCATGCACCTAATATACGACCTGAGCCCAAAGATACGTATTTGTCCCATGGTTCCGCATGAAGTCCACGTGTAACACCACGCTCTGCGTTAAAGGAAATATTATTTTGTACAGGGCCGAAATCAGGTAATCCAATTTCAAGCATTTTTTCGCGTTGCCAATTTTCCTTAAACCACCCTCGTGAATCACCATGAACAGGTAAATCGTACCAAACCAAACCTTCAATAGGTGTTTTGTGAGCTTTTAGTTCCTTTTCAAATTCGATACCGTGATGAGAATTATTGTCCATAAAATATATACCGTGATAGATTTATTGTTAATAGGGAAGATTATTGACCGTTTTTAGCATACGCAGCTTCAACAGCTTCTTTTTGAGATTTCCACCAATCTTCATTTTGTGTATACCATTCGATGGTTTGTTTCAGACCGTCAATCATGCCATTTTGGTCTGTATACTGAGGTCTCCAACCTAATTCTGTGCGTAGTTTTGTGGAATCCATCGCATATCGCATGTCGTGGCCAGGGCGGTCGTTCACGTGTTCGTACCAATCTTTTCCTTTACCCATTAACTCACAAATAGTTTCTATGACATGCTTGTTGTTGACGTGATCATTATCTGCACCAATTATCCAAGTTTCTCCCATAGGGCTTTTTTCTAATATCAAATGGACTGCGTTGTTGTGATCGTCGACATGAATCCAGTCGCGCACCTGTTCGCCTGTTCCATATAATTTAGGCTTAATATCAGATAGAATATTTGTTATTTGGCGAGGAATAAATTTCTCGATGTGTTGTCGAGGGCCGTAGTTATTTGAACAGTTTGAAATAGTTGCTTTTATACCAAAGCTTCTAATCCACGCGCGAACGAGCATATCCGAACCTGCCTTCGTAGAGCTGTATGGGCTGGATGGATTATAAGGGGTTAGCTCGGTGAACTTATTTGGATCATCTAATTCTAAATCTCCAAATACTTCATCTGTTGATATGTGGTGAAGTCGTTTATCGTATTTGCGAATCGCTTCCAAGATAGTGTAAGTACCAACTATATTAGTATCTATAAATGGTCTAGGATTATTTAGGCTATTATCGTTGTGACTTTCGGCTGCGAAATGAACGACAATATCAGTTTCGCTTACGAGCTTGTCCATTAAATCTTTGTCGCAAATGTCTCCTTTTACGAAAGTAATTTTATCAGCTACTTCCTTTAGGTTGTCTAAATTACCTGCGTAAGTTAATTTGTCTATGA
>JAZRKC010000048.1:0-4781 GCA_045646155.1 Saccharimonas sp. (SeqCode) | reverse complement strand
CTCTATTTGGGAAGATTTTTTGCCATTTTTGAAATAAAGTATAGATTTCATAATCATAGTTATCTGCATCTGTAAAAGTAATTCCTTTAGGTGTTTTACTGCTAAAGTAATCTGCTGCGTTTTTTAGCTGCTTAAGTATTTTTAGAATATCTGATTTATCCATACTTTTATTGTATAGGAAAAAGGCTGCAACAAAAAAGTCACAGCCTTTACAATTGGATTAGAGGTTGGCGTCATTTGGTTTCTTGTGCCTGTCTGGATGGTGCTTGGAGACATTCTGATTTGTCCAATGAGCCTTTTCGGTTTGACCGCCATCCTCAGTATCCCAAGAAACACGGTAGCCATCTTTATACCACTGAGTGGTATGGCCAACTCCAGTTCGAATGTTAATGGAGTTCTCTTTGCCGCTTCCGCCAATTTCCGTACTACTTCTTGCGCGCCTATCGTACATTGTGAATCCTTTGTCGTCAGTAAAATTATGACTGCCGTGGGATTCGAAAGCGCCACGGTCGTAGGTTTTGTTGCCGAATTTGTCTAGGGCAGTATGCCCGTGACCAGCACCGTCACCTTTGCCGATACCACCATGATAGACTTGAGTTGTACCGTCGGCCTTTTTGATGATTTTCGCATCTTTACGTTCAGACCAGCGTACACCTGCTTTATCAAGGGTTCTTTCGCGCTCACGCTTATTGGACGCCTTAACTTCTTCGAGTTTTCTTTGGAACTCGTCTTTAAAACGAATATATTCCTGCTGAAGAGAATCGAATGTTTCTTTGCGGCGATCGCATTCAGATTTGAGACGCTTGAATTCCGCCTGAGCGGATTCGTGACGATCTTTCGCTCGTTCGAAAGCATCTTTTGCTTTACGAAACATAGAAGGGTCGGTCTTTGGTGTGCGCCACTCGGCATTTTGCTTTGCGGATTTTACCTCATGGCAAAGCCTACGGACTTCTTCGTTAATGCTGTCACGACGATCTTTGTGGTCGTGTCCCTTGGAAGACCAGTAAGGAGCTTCGGATTTGTCGCCATACTCGTAGCAATTACTAGCTCTCTCGAAGCAATCAATCATTTGTTGATGCTCGTAGTCAGCTTCACTGCGAAGACGTTTGATTTCGTAATTATTATCATCACGAATCTGTGCGTATTCATCCCAGACGTTTTGGTAATTTTCGCTAATTTTTTGCAAATTTTCGTATTCGCGATTTAACTCATCTCTTGCAGAGCATCTTTCTTCCCAGGCAGCTCGCATTGTATCATAGGCTGCTTTACAGCGATCTTTAGCTTCTACATAGTGTTTGAACGCTACCTGCTTACGCCGAAAGGCGTCTTGTTCTCTAGACTTTAGAGAATCTAGCTCGTAGTTTCGTGACATGCATAGTCACCAACCTCTCTAAAAGTGTAAAAGTGCGAGTCTAAAACAGACTGGCCTGCATATATTAGCAGTTTTGTGTATTTTTGTCAATACTAAAAACAAATATTGACACGATAGTAAGAAAGACTTTTGCTAGGTAGTATTTTTTTGTCTCTTTTTTAACTTATCTACTTTTTCGAGGATAGAATTTTTTTCATTCTCAATTATGTAACATATAAACAATGAATACAGATCGTCGTACCATTGCTCTAAATCGTCACCAATAATTTTCATATATTCATCATTCTTTGTTTCATTATTATGTCTAATATTTAAATTATTTAGTATGAAAGATATAGCGTCTACTGTTTTTTTATTACGTTTTTGGTCTTGTTTAATACTAGGCTCATAATGCATTCCTATACGCGCTAGAATACGTTTTTTATTTTCGATATTTCCAATGTTTGAACGATGTTTGTAATTTAGTATTTCTAATGCCAAAGAGTCTTCCTTTATTAGCAAAGCTGCTTGTTCTATTTTTGCGTCTTTTGGAATTATTATTTTACCTTCATCAGTCGTCAATATTCTGTGAGACGTCTCTTCAAGAATAATATTAATATTGTCCAGGATCTTATTATATAAGTGTAAATTATGAGAATCTGTATCTGCAACATGTAGAATAAATTCTGCCAAGTTAAATAAATCGTCAAGTGTGGCGGTTTTATCGATATCAACATCAATATTGAGTTCTCTTAATAGATCTTTTAGATTAACGGAAGTCTTTTTAATCGGCAATGTATTAAATATTTCGTCATTTATATAATCATAGAGATTAGTGTAAAAAGTATCATAACCATCAGGTAGGGGGGCGCATTTTAAGAGATATCGTAAACGAAGATATTCGCGGTCAGGATCGAAGCTGTTTTGTTTTAATAAATCATAAATGGTTTTGCGACTCATTCTATTGACCTTGTATATATGGATGAAATATTCGATACAGTAACGACGATAGAAAATATTTTATCAGTACCGTTATAATTTAGACTGTTTTAATAGATGAAAAATGCCTCAAATGAGGCTGTTTATCAACTTTGGCTGGGCTGGAGGGACTCGAACCCCCGAATGCATGGACCAAAACCATGTGCCTTACCAACTTGGCGACAGCCCAATATATTTATTATAGCATACAATATATAGTTTTGTCATTATTACTTTAATAATCGCATTATGATTGACTGTTTATAACGATAAGCTATATCATATTACATAATGAATAAAATAAAAAATGGCGTCTCTAGATATATAAAAAGTGATTTAATTGTTGCTTTGGCTATTGCGGCAATTTCTATACCTGAATCTCTTGGATTTGCTGCAATCGCCGGAGTTCCGCCTATTATGGGACTCTATACGGCGTTAATTTCTTCTCTTGTGTTTGGAATTTTTGCTAAATCTAGACGTGCTATTGTTGGTACTGATTTAGCTACAGCTACTCTGATTGCAGGAGGAGCTACTTTGGTTGCGCAAGCCGGCACTGTTGGATATATGAATGCTATTTATGCTATCACTATCATGACAGGAATAATATTGTTATTATTAGCATTCTTTAGATTAGGCTTTTTGGCTCAGCTTATATCGCGACCAGTATTGGTGGGATTTTTTTCTGGTATTGGTATTCAGCTGATAGTTATGCAATTGCCAAAATTGTTGGGAATTAGTGGCGAAGTTACGCTTTTAACTGTTTTTCCAAAGATATTTAATAATGTTAGCCAGATAAATATGCTATCTATAACTATAGCGATTTGTGTAATAGGCATGATTGTCATATTTCGCAAATCAAAGATACCTATAGAATTGCTCGGAGTTGTTACTGCTACTGTAGTTGCTGTTATATTTGATTTTTCAAAGTACGGCATTAGACTTTTGGGCGATATCTCCTCTAGTACTCCTGGTCTGAAATTGATGCTAGTTGATTGGAATTTAGTTGTGCAATTATTTCCTGTGGCTTTAGGTATGGCTTTGGTAATATTAGCACAAGGTTCGTCTGTAATAAGAATTATAGGACGAGATCATGATGACGAAATCAAACTAAATACAGATTTGCGAGCGTTAGGATTAGCTAATGTATTGTCTGGATTGTTTGGTGGATTTGCTTCAAATGTTAGCACGTCTCGCAGCTTTGTTGCCGAGCGCTTAGGAATGCGAACTAAATTCGTCAATATATATGTAGCTATTTTGATTGGAGTAGTTTTGTTTGCGGGCTCGACACTGCTATATTACGTACCTTACGTAGCTATTGCGTCTGTTATCTTTGTGATAGGGTTTAGGTTAGTAAAGGTTCGTGAGCTTATGACTATATACATGTATCATCCTGCTGAATTTTTCGTATCAATGACGGCTTTGTTTTGTACAGCATTTTTTGGAGCGCAGGTAGGTATATTGGCAGCTGTCATAGTTTCATTAGTAGAAAGGTTGAGCCGACAATATAGGCCTAATGACGCTATATTATTGAGAGACGGAAAACTATCAAAATGGGCTTCGGAACGTCTAAAAAATGAGATAAACAACGTAAATGACGATTTATTGATATATTCATTTGACGGAGATTTATTCTTTGAGAACGCTGATTACTTTGTTTCTAGAATAGAGCGAGCTGTGTCAAAAGCCAAAAAAACTGTTTCGTACGTTATGATAGATGCTGGCGCCATAAGTGACATAGATTATACAGCAGTCAAAGAGCTGAAGGGTTTGTATCGTAGGATGAGCCTTAGCGGTATAACACTAGGTTTCTCGCATGTATCACCTAACCTACGTGATGAATTTGATACTTACGGTGTGACAGAGTTGGTAGGCAAACAAAATATGTTCCCTACGCTAGTAGAGGGTGTATTGGAATATTCTAAGCAAGAAAAACCTATAATAGACAGACTAAAAAAAGTCGAGTTAGATTTAAAAAAGTGTATCATTGTCGGTTCGGCTGCTATGGAATTGCGCCATTTGCGCAGAGCGCCTAGTGTTGATGTATTAGTGACAAACGAATATTACGACGTTTTGCGCAAGGAAAGTGAATGGCGAGAGTACGGTAAGCTAAATGGCGAGAGATACATTGCTCGCAAAGGCGTCATAGTTTTAGATAGCTGGGCTGGATCTGATTATAATAGTGCTATCAAAAATATCGACCATATAAATAGTATGCAAGTGATGGGAATAGATGATCTCGTAGAGAATAAGCAAAAAATTGGTCGCAAAACTGACATAGCGGATATAGAATTGTTACTATCTTATAAAAAGAATATTTAATTTGGATGATAATATTCTATAGCAGACACGATATCATCCAGCTTATCTTGAGCTACGATGGTAATAGGGCTTTCTTTTGACAGTTTATCTACTAATTGATGTAGCTTTGTTTTGTTTACGTTACTATAAATCT